>JANQQY010000595.1 GCA_028284845.1 Spirochaetales bacterium | reverse complement strand
GACTCCATAGCACCGCGAAGCTCGGTCATCCGCTCCTGTCCCGCCGCCGCGTCTGCCGCCGCTTGTTTGGAGAGGCCACTCGCCTCGGAGGCGCTGTTCATATTCTCCTTGCTCTGGGCATTGATCTGATTGATCGACGCGGAGATCTCTTCGAGGGAACTGGCAGACTCCGTTGCCCCATGGGAGAGATCCTGACTCGCGCTCGAAACCTGAGACGATCCACTCGCGACCTGCTCAACGGCTACTCGAACCTGGTTCAAGATGTCGTTCAGGGATTCCTTCATAACGATCAGCGACTCGCCAAGCCCATCGCCCTCGCTACTCTTCTGAACCTCCACCGTAAAATCACCCTGAGCAAAACTCTCGACAACACGTGCTTTCGACTGGAGCGCCGACTGCATCTCGCGCATCGAATCAGCGAGTTGCCCAATCTCGTCCTTCTGCGCGATGTCCAACTGCACAGTCAGATCCCCCAGAGCAATCTCATTCGAGAAACTCACACCCTTCACGAGGGGCCGAACGATTCCCATCGCGATGACAAGCGCGAGGATGACCCCGGCGATAGCTGCAACAACGACAATCACGAGCACTCCGAATCTCGTCTGCTGTGCGGCGCTCAACATGAGCGCGTCAGTCATCACATGCTCCTCGGAAACCCGGACGATCTGCTGCAGGAGGTTCTGGACATCTCGAAGCGCAGGGGTTGTCGATGAAGAATAGATCGTGTTCATCTCAGCGAGCGTCGCCATCTTGGCATCGTGCCAGGTGATAAGCCGATCGATCGCGGCGAGGGTCTGGTCTGCCAGCGATTCGGTGGTCTGCAGGAAGTACGCGCGCATCGCCTCTTTCCGTCCAGCGGCTAGATTCTCGTCGAGGAAGGAGGCCGACTCGAAGAGCTGCTCATACGGTCCGTAGATGGGTGTGATCGCGGCATCGAATGCGGGATCACTCGCACGTAGCTGGGCTGTCTCCGGCGAGTAGAGGAACCGACCAAGATCCGACTCGCGTGGATCGAGCTCCACCCCTACCAGCCGATCCTGCTGCGGGTCGACAAACACCTGCCCCAATTGGTGCACCCAGTCGACGTGTTCAGTCTTCACTTCGCGGAGGAACGAGCCGAGTGACGCGTCGACCCGAATATAGCGCTCACCAATAGCAACTGCGGAAGCGTGGAGCCGGTTGTGAGGCTCTTCGATCTGCGAAAAGAGCGGAGCGAGCGCCGGTATTTCGGCCTCGGCCTGGAGTCGGGCGTCGCTGTAGTACCAGCGTCCGAAGGCGCATTGAGTTGGATCAGTCTCAACAGTCAGCTCGTGCACGTTCTCATCGGTCAGGAGTGCGTTGAGCCCGATTGTCCAGTTCAGGTGATCGACCTCGCGCTGAGAGATCTCACCGCGAAACTCGTTCCCACCAATAACCTGCTGTGCGTTTGACACAATCTGATTGATTCCGACAACTGCCCAGACACCCACAACGACAAGCAAGGCAATGACAACACCAAAGCCCACAAGGAGCTTTCCACTCAAGCGTACATCTCTCCAGGCCACACTATCTCCCTTTGCAATCCGGACGATACCGACCGGTCGAGTGCTCGTCTGTCAGAGGACTTCGACGCTGTCTGTAAGGGGAATGACTACAGGCTACGAGGTACGGACGGGCCGAAGTGTAGCGTCACGCGAGCAATGCAAAGTTTGTCTACGTTAACCTGTTGAACGGGAGCACCAAGCCGGAGTTGCAGCGAACTAAACCGTTGTGGACACAATCTGTTGACAATCGCTATTTACGGATTCACAAATCGTTCTATTGCAGGGATTTATCATTAGTGGCGGAGGGACTTGAACCCCCGACCGAGCGGATATGAGCCGCTTGCTCTACCGACTGAGCTACGCCACCGAAGTCACGCTCCAAGACGTGACGGCCGCAAAGATAGCGTCCGGCATACCCGCTGTCAAGGAAGGGAGTTTGCCTACGCAAGGTTGTGCGTCTGAGCGTGCGCCATCAATCGTGTATTCCAGTAGTTGCGGCGCAGATAGTCGGTCTTGTGAGCATACTCGTCCATGCGGCTCGTACGCTGTTGGATGTACCGGACCGCCTTCCCAAGGACGGTCGAACCGTCCTCCAGGTTCATCTCGCCGCTCTCAGGGAGGATCAGACTATAGAGGTAGAAGTAGATGCGGTTGTACGGATCAATCTCGCTCGTTCGGAGCTCTCGGGTAAGCCGATGCATCTCCTCTACGCCGTCAGCGACTCGACCGCTCTCTGCGAGCACATAGCCTCGCAGGGCGAGCATCTGGTGCCGGAGCACGCGAACGCCCCGGCTCAGACCGATCGCGCGGTCCTCCAGCGCTGAGAAGCCGCTGTACCATCCAATGCGTTCGACCGGAACGGCCGGGTCCGAGTCGAGCCCAAGTCCTCGTTCGAGCATCTGCAGCGAGTCCGCGTGATTGCCGTTCCTGAGATGGGCCTCCGCCAGAAAGAAGGCTGACTCTGAGGTCTCGTCTTGATCGCGAAGAATCGTTAGCCCGCGACGATAACGACCGTCGTAGATCAGCGAGCGAGCGATCCAACGATCCATGACACGTTCCGCAGCATCGAAGCCATAGAGTCGCGTCCACCCCCTGCCGCGTGAGAAGGCGTCCACGGCCTCCTCGTAGCGCCCGAGCTCAAACAATGCGCGTCCTCGCGTGAGATCGCAGAAGAGCTGAAGCTCGCGCATGCCTGCGTCTCCGGCTGCGTCGGAGAGTTCGTCCGAACTGGCCATCGCACGACTAAGGTTTCCAAAGACAAAACTGTTGACGATCGTCAGGTGACGCGCGCGCAGCTGTTCAAAGAGATCTCCACTACTCGCGGCCGCCTTACTCGCAAGAAGGAAGTACTCGCCCGCGCCAAGTACATCCTCGTTCGCAAGTTTCACCAGTCCAAAGTCGAGGTTCGCCCGGGCGAGGCCTGCCTGGTCGTCGAGTTGCTGATAGAGGACAATCGATCGTTTGATCAGTGCGACCGTCTCATTGACAGGGCCCCGGGTCGCAGCGAAACGGCTTCTCTGGAGGGCGAGATCGGCTTCCGCGAAATCGCACTCAGACTCCTCTCGCTCGGACTTAAGATGAATGCGCTCGGCAGCTTGTGCGTTCTCCTCAAGGAGTGCGAGGCGGAGTCGACTCGCGTGTACCACCGTCTGCATGCAAGCACGTGTCGTCGGCTGGAATCCACGCGGGGGGACGGCGTCGTAGAGGACGCGGTGTCCACCGGCGAGATCGCGGCGGGAGAGTCGCTCCGTGACCAAGTCGTGATACTGACGCGGAAGATCGTCGTCGAGCCCGGCAGAGACCACGAGATCGATGATCGCCCCAGAGTGGCTGATAGAGCCGTTCGAAGCGGCACGCACAACATGATCCGCGACACGCAACTTGATCTCTCGTGCCCGATCGCCAAGGTGCACCTCGAATCGATCTCGGAGCTCCGGATGGAGCGGCCGAAGGTAGTCGCCCTTCGAAAGCAGTCCCGCGGAAACCAGTACATCGATAACCGCCGGAACGCGCACCGCATCCGTTCCAAGACCCTGAGCCATGGTCGCAAACTCATCCACATTCACGAACCGGCTTGCATAGTTGATCGCGAGCAGGAGCTCTTGAACCTCGCTGTCAAAAGTCAGACTCGCCTGCCAGGCAAGGTCATCCGGAGAGACATCATCCAGTGCGCTCTCCGGCCGCGTGTCCCAATGGACGGCCGCCGCAAGATAGTGTGACACCGCCGTCGGGTTTCCCTCCGTGATGCGGCTGACACGGTCCCAGCTCACGTGGGCGCCACTCGCCGCACCGTACTCGACAATCGAGCGGTGCGGAAGTTCGATGACCTGAGTGGCGATCCTGCGAAGTCGACTGTCCGCACCAGTCGGAGCCGAGGTGGCTAGCGCGACGAGCGATGTCCCGCCCTCGGACTCCGGAAGTCGGCTCACCACGTGCAGAAGTCCGTCAACTGCCGCTTCATCCCAGAGATCGATTCGCTCACAGACAATCACGGGGATCACAGTCGCGTCGGCCGCCCTGCGCGTATACCCGGTGAGATAGGTCTCGAGAGCAAGCAGAATGTCTGTCTGGAAGGCGTCCGGAAAGATCGAGCCGAAATCACGCGACATCAGGGCGTTCACGAGACCAACTCGTTCCTCCCACGACTCCTTCTCGTGCGGGCGCAGCCAGAAGGGCGTCTCGTGTACCTGTATACGCGAGAAGAGCGTGCAGAGCGGCGATAGCGAGGAACCAAAGGGTTCAGCCTCCAACCAGGAGACCGACGCGGAGCCTTGCAACCGGTCAAGCGCGCCGATGGTGTTCGCGCGCGAGGCCACCTCGTCGGGGTCCTCGACCAGAACAAAACTGCTCGATGCCTCTTCAGTTGTGATCGAATCAAGGATCAGGTCTGCCGCCGGTTCATACGCCGCCAGCGCCTGCGCTGATTCGGGACCAAAATCCGACGTCGCGGTGTCACCCACGACTTCATGAAGCCCAACGCTCGCTTCATACGTAAGCGACAGGAAGTGCTCAAGGAGCGTCGCGGCCGCTGGACCAACCCATGCGCGGTTTTCCGTGCTGACCTTGATCATCGCGTCGCGAATCCACCGTCCGATGTCAAGATCAATCTCAACGTAGTCGAGAAAGATCGTCCAGCCGGATAGCTCGGTCTCCTTCGACTTGGCAATGGTGACGGCCTGGCGAAGTGCGTCCTGGACCCCGGTCCGGTCTTCCGGACGAGCGCGTTCGAATCGGAAGAGCCAGAGATCGGCATCCTCGCCCAGGAATGAACCGCCATGAACCTCGATCGCGGCGATAAGGCTCCGTCGAACAGAGCGCACGAGATCGGGGCTGATTCGAAGGAGTTGGCGAAGACCGTGGAGTTCTACTGCAATCGTGTACATGGGCGTCCCTTTTATTGTCGCCCAATTGCACGCTGCGGTTTACAGCTCCTCCGTCGGCATGTTCCGCAAGTCGGCCACCCCAAGGGAATCAACCTGCCCGCGATAATCGGCGCCATAGATGTGCTCGAGCAGCTTCTCCATATCGTCCGGATCAAGCTCGATGAACTGAATGGCGATGTAGGTGCGTCCGGAGTCGCCGTACTTCCGCATCACGCGACCGCGAGCCGGAATCTCTTCCTCGCCAACAGTAATGCGGAGCTCCAAATCGGTGTAGAGAAGGATGTCCGGGCCATCGGGAGGATAGCTGAAGAGGAGGCCGGACCCGGAAATGTCGATGAGTTCGGCTCCTCCGAACTCAGAGACCTGCGGCTGTGCCTTGAAGTAGCCGTTAACCTTCAGCGAGTACGAGAGGACACGGCCGAATTGAAGAACGAAGTCAAACACTCCAGGCTCAAAGCGTTCCTCATCGGTGTCCGAGCGAATCAGGTACATGTACCCCACCACGTACTTCAGTTGCAGTGTGTTTCCTTTTGAAATCAGTAATCAACTAGCCAATCAAAGGTAGTAATTTTAGCCAATTCAAAATAAAGATAGCGGAAATTCACTGACCTTTCCATACAAGGAAAGAAAACATTTCTGAAAACAGCTATGTCTAATTAAGAGAAAATTTCAGGCAAAGGTTAGTATTTCAATTCAGTCTCCTACGGTTAAATGTTTCTCTGAAGAGAAATCTTAACGAATTTCTGACTTCTTGAATTTAACAATAAAAGTTCAAAGTTTCTGAAGAGCATACAACACGCATGAAATGTACACAATATCCTTAGGTATTACGTCCTGGTAATTCAACTCTTGCAAAATCAAAAGCTGTTTATTTGTTAAACGCGTCCTAAATATAATTGCTAGACAGCTTGTGATCGAAATTTAATTTGAGTACGTGGTTAAAATAACACTAAAGTTAATGAAAATATATGGAAAAGAATTTTCACCTAAAATGTG
>JANQQY010000589.1 GCA_028284845.1 Spirochaetales bacterium | reverse complement strand
CTCGTTCACGGCCTCGGCGCTGGAGAGATCGAGCTTACCGTTGAGAAACGACCGACGGGTAAACTCTCCCGGCTCTGCCGGGGCGAACCCTATCTCGTAGAGACGCGAGAGCACTCGACGCACGCCGGCCGGGCTTCCGTGACAGGAGATCTCCACGGCCTCCTCCCCTGTGAAGCTTCGGGGGGCACGAAATACGAGCGCCAGAACGTCGTCAATCACCTGTCCCTCGTCATCGAGCAGAGAACCGCGCACGATCGAATGGCCGCCGGCTCGATCAAGCGCACGAGACCTGGAGAAGCTACGTGCAATGAGGTCGACGCATCCAGCGCCGGAGGTCCGAATCACGGCGAGAGCCGCAGGTGCGAGAGCGGTGGCGAGGGCGGCGATCGGTCGGTCGTCCATGTAGTGACTCTACCGCCCGCAACCTGAGCTGTGAATGCCCGGTTGTCTTGGATCGGTGGTTGCCGTACAGTCTGAGCGGAGGACGCATGGACGACGACTTTGATCTCGAAGGCCTGTCGAAGGAAGAAGCTCGCGCCTATGTCGCCCGGTTCATTCAGTCGCTCCAACTCGCGCGGACTCAGCTTGCGGAGAAGGAAGAGGAGTACGACAAATGGAAGGCGCGCGCACGCCTCGCCGTTGAGCGGGGAGACAAGAGCCTCGCGGAGGCTGCGATTCGTCGCGCGGAGGATACAGGCACGGCGCTGGTCAGCGTGAAGAAGGATGTGCGCGATCTCGAGTTCAAGGTAACCGAATTAAAGCGACGGCTTGGCAACGTCCAGAACGAGCCTGAACTGAGCGTCAACGCGGATGCTCTGCTCGAGCAATTGCAGGCCGTGGTCGGAACCGACCAAGAGACAAACGAGGGAATCGCGGAGGCGGAAGCCGAAGTCGCACTCGAAGCCCTACGAAAAAAGATGGAGTCCGACGGAGAGTTGTAGCCGGGCGGTCGCGATCCTCTACGGTAGTCGCGCTACCAGTTCTTCGCCGATCGAAACGCCGAGCTGATAGAAGGCCACAGACACTGCCTGTTCCCTCGTTGTGCTGCGTGCGTTCTTGATCACGCTCGTGGCGTAGATGACGTCGCCGGTATCAAGATCGATCACGCTGATACTCCCCCGCACGCGAACGAGAAAGCCATCCGGCTCGCTCACTTCCGCCACAGACGCGGTGCCGACTACGGCTCTGCGCGCCATAACGCCCGACTCCTGAAGCGACTGGAGAAGAAGCGTTCGATCCCCGGATAGCCCAGACCGATCAACGCCCGGGACCGCCACTAGCGAGAACCCCGCCATTGCGAGCGACTCTGATATTCCAGCCTCTGTAGAATCACCTGTTGCGCGGTCGTCGTGCAGATCGAGCACCAGGACGGTCGTCGCGACCTCCGCGGCTCGAGAGGTCGCCTCTACGCTCCAGCTCGCACCGATGCGCGCGAGTTCGCTCTGAATGGTCGCGCGGGCGGCCGCGAGAGATTCCGGAAGTCCTCTTAGGTACTGGTCGATTTCGGAGGTCGAGAGCCGGGCATTCACTCGGTAGGTTCCCGCTACATCGGGACGCGGGAGCCGGTACGAGACGAGTCCGTCATCGTACGATTGCACGAGGACTCGGTTGATCCGGTTCCGGGTGGGTGAGGTGAGCGAAATCTCGATGGGTACCCGAGGCACATCGCGCCCCTCCGCGTCCGAAACGCGAAAAACGATCTCCTGTTCCGGAAGACTCAACGTACGGACCTCGCGTGGACCGGCCAGAGCATCGACGTTGACGCCCCGCAGCAGATCTGCGGCCGATCGCATGGCAGCCTCCGCGAGCGGACCCGCGGAACGAATCGTCGCAGGTGCTCGGGCGGCAGACTCCGCCGCAAGAATGTAAAGCCGGATTGCCTCGAAGCGATCGCCATCCCGTGCGGCGCTCTCCGCCTCCGCGTACGGCTCAGTGAAGAGCGATTCCTGCGCACGGACGAGCTGCTCACGTCGCGCCCTCTCACGGGAGAGTTCTGCGCGATCATAGGCACCAAGAAGGTGGACGGTCACACGTCCGTCCCCGGTCGCAACGTACCGATCAGCGACGCGAAACCCGGCGAGTCGGCCGGCACCGCTCTGAGTCACCTGCTCACGCACATTCGCCTCGAAGGAGTCGGCACTCGCACGAGCCTCCGCGATAGTGAGAACCGAGACATCTATTCCTACTGCCTGGTTCAACTGTACCAGGAGCGCGGATGCCGCGCTCGCCTCGGCTGCGGCTATGTCGCCGGCCTCATCGGAGCCCGACGCGACAAAGTACTCAATCCCCTCGGCCGCGCCCGGAGGTGCAACAACCCACGCGGGCACTTCTCGATCTTCGAACCGGGTAGGCTCTGGGGTTGCACACCCGAAAAGGAAGATGACGACAACCGCGCCGAGAGCACAACGGATGTCACGACGCGATCCGATCATCGTCTAGAATTCGTCTTCGAGTACCTGACGGACACGATCACGGGCGCTGACCTCTTCCTCAGTCTCCGGCTCGAGACCTTCAATCGCCCGACCTACCAACTCATCGACGATCGACTCGTCGATGGTGTAGAGCGTGTAGTAGGCGTACTCACGGTCGCCGGCGCTGCCGTCTTGGTTCTGATACTCCTTGAGGACCCAGAAGTCGCCGTACTTCCTGAAACCGTTCACCTCGGTCTCGGAGACGGTCTTTACGACGTTCTCAAAATAGGTCTCCACAAAGTCCTGGTCGCCAACCTCGGCGCCGGCAAAGACCTGCTCAACACGGGTGCTGATCAGACGAGCGAGCTCGCTCGGGGCGCGCATATTGTCCGCGATCGCCTTCACGCCCTGCAGGTTGCCGCCGGTCTCCTCGAATCGGAAGACAAACTGACCCTCAAACCGAGAATCGGCCTCAAGGGCACCTTCATCCAGGGTGGTCCAGTCGGGGATGTCTCCGCCGAGTGTGCTGTTTTTGTGCTCAATGATCCGAAAGCCCGGCTCATCGACAATCTCAGCCGGATTGGTCTCCGGACCACTCGCGCAGCCGGCCAGCACCACGCCCGCGATAAGCGCCGCAATGGCGCCGTAGTAATTCCTCTTCATGTTTCCTCCTACAATCCCACATCAAATGTCAGGGCTCGGCCCCGACCAATCACCAAATCTATGTTCTCAAAACCGGCCACCCTGTCAGAGACTGAGAAGACCAGATCTACCAGATCGTCGGTGCTTCCAATAAAGAAGACCTCGAAGAGCACCTCAGCGGGAGACTGATTCACCGTTTGAATCTCGCGAACTTCGTCTCGCATCGCGGTTCGGAAGCGCGAGATCGTTCGGGCGTCGGGCGGTTGCTGAAGGGTAAGCTCGTATCGGATGCCGCGTGTCAGGCTGCGCTCCATCTGACCCTGTGACATATCAACGACGTTCGGCATCGCCTGGTAGACGGTCGACTGAAGCGCGTTCCCCGCGGCATCCGCAACACTGGTCCTGCTGAACGCCTCCTGGCTCCGGCGTGTGACCGATCCCAGGATCTGACCGGTGGAGGTGTCGAACATACGAAGGGCGACATCAGCAGTGGCGTAGTGACTCGCGCCACTCGATCTCCCATCGACGCGGGCATCGACCTCGATGTAGACGTCCGCGTTAAGGCGGCGGGCGATCCACTGGAGCAGCGATAGCTCCTGTCCAACCTGCTCCTCGAAGATCAGGCGTTGGTCCTCTTTAAGCGTCTCGACCTGAGAGGCGTCGATCGCGATGTGTCCGTTCTCGACCAGATAGCTGTTCGCCTGCGTTATCGCGCTGCGCATCAGGAAGGCGCCGTCGGCACCCTCACCCGCTGCCCCAGAGACACCGTCGGCAGCCTCGTCCGTGAAATAGACCATATAGGTCATGGTGTCTACAAACCGAGCGATGTATCGGCGTTCGGAGTCAGAGACCTCTACGTACTCAATCGCAGGGAGAGGCTGCTGTTGGACCGGAGATGGGCTTGATGCGGTCGGGCCCCCGGACGGTTGCGCGGGCGCCGGCGAGGCGGTGCCCGATTGAGCACTGCCGTTTGAGGTGGCTGACTCCGCATTTGACCCGGCACCGCTCGCCGAGATGTTATTTGCGCGAAGTGTGGTCTCAATCGCGACGAGGTTGACGCGAATCTCGATCTCATACGTGAGGTTCTCGTCAGCGAGCGATCCGTCTCGCCTGAGGGTCTCCATCGTATCGTTGAACACAAAGGCATTCGGATTGTCGGTGTTGTACAGCACCTCTTCGAGACGAGCGCGCTGCGCTTGTTCGGCGTTCGCGCCGATGAGGTCCACGACGGCCTTCTGGACGGCGTCCATTTTTGCCGCCGCGATCGCCTGGCCGAGCGTCGCGCCGGTGCCACTTCCTACATAGGTGTCGTTGCGTGCCTGCGGTTCAGGCGCCCCGGCACATCCAACGAGCACGGCAACAAGGAGCACGAGTGCGGATCGCATTGCTTGACTCTTCACTGGTTCCTCACTTGAGGGTTATCCCCCCACCAATAATCAGTCCGCCGTAACTGGAAAGCGGACCGGACAAGGCGGTCGGTACATCCTGGGCAAGGCCGATCCAATACCCAAGTCCAACATCGACATTGATATAGATATCACGCGTTACGAGCAGACTCCCCTCCGCGCGAATCTGACCACCGATGTGGGAAAGGTAGAACGATTCGTAGGACGGGTCATCAGAAAGCGGGATCGCGCCGCCGACCCCAACGGCGGCGGACGGAGTGAGCCGAATCCTGCCGGCATAAAGATTCCACTCGCCTCCGACGAGCAGATTGAGTGGGAGGAGCGAATCGCCAACGAGGCCTCGAAACGGAACCTCGAGCGCTGCATGGGGGCGAAGCTGAAAGAAACCGCGACTGCCTGTGCCTCTGACCCCAACAACGGAGGCCGTGTCGATGCCGTTTGTGAAGACGTTGTAGTAGATGCTGGCGTCAACACCACGCCGCGGAATCTCTCGAAGCTGATCCCCGGGCTGCGCAGCTGGGTTCGCGTAGACAAGGTAGCCGTAGCTGAACTGCTGCTGAACCTCTCGAATGACGATCAGTCCCGTTTCGGAGGTTGCAATGTAGCCGTTTGGTAGAACGCGCTCGCCCACGATGGCGTACTCGTCTCCCGGCTGGAGCCCCATGTTGCGCCCGAACTCGAGCGCTATCTCTCGTCCATTGACCTCGAGCACTCCGGACCGAAGCTGAAACGCCTCCATGGAGCGAATTCGAAAGGTCAGCTCCGACGGAACATCCTGAACGGCGTCACGGACAGCGGCTTCCGGACTCTCGTCAATCCCCGTGGTCGTCACAAAAAACTGGTCGAAGGTCTGCATGTCCTCGACATCGATGAAGGTAAACGAGGTCTCCATCTCCGCGACGAACTGCCCGCTATCGTCCTGGATGAGCGAGTACCAACTGACAGACGGAACGACGACCACGTAGCCGCCCGCAAGCTCGCGAAAATCGTCCTCCGTGAAGGTCTGGCGCCCCAGGAGAACGGCTTCCGGAACCTCAACGCTGGTCGCCTGATAGTCGCGAAGCATACTCACAAATTCACTCACACTCTCTGCGGTGAGCCGTTGCTCAAAACCGATGATGTCGAATCTGCCGAGCTGCAAGAAGGTGCTCTGGATCTGCTGGTCGAGCGAGGCGAACGCGCGTGTGAAGAGGCCGTCGTACGACTGCCGACCCGTGCCACGAAGCTCGATGGTAAGGGATCCGCGTCGTCCACGAATCTCAATCTGCACCTCCGGTGGCGGCGGTGGCTCGGGTTGTCCGAAGTAACTGAGCGCGAAGATCGCAAGCTGTTGCCGCTCAGACAGATCCTGAGAAACGACCGTCGGTGCGACGATGAGTATGAGCAAACTGATAACGAATGCGCGAGGCAAAAATCGCATGATCCCCTGCTCCCCGAACCGGAGTCTACCAAAGCGTCGCGAAGCTATCTATTCTCCGCAGCCGAAACGTCAAAAACGCTTCGAGGAACAGCGGCCGCTTCGACTCGAGCGTACGCACTATAGAGACGACCAGATACCGTTGGTCGCAACCGGATCACGATTCCGGAGAAATCCTCCGGCTGTGGACCAAGATTCACCGTCTCACGCCCTTCGATCTCAAACTGCAGCCGTCCGTCACTGTGCGACAGCCGGGCGATCCAGAGAGATCGTTGGGAAGGATCAATATCGATCTCGTGGAGCGTCACACCGCCATCCGCACTCACGATCTCAACCTGCAGCCCCTCTCCAGACTCCAGCTCAAGGCCAACGACGAGCGACTCATCGGAGAACTCAAGAGCCGGGAGATCGAGGAAATCATCTCTCGCGAGATCGACCCCCGAATCATCGCCTTCTGTAAACCACTCCGAATAGATAAGCGAATCCGCGAACTCTGCTTCCAGGCGGTCGAGAAGAAGAGCGGTGTCGGCCGCCGGCTCGTTTGCCGAGTCGCGGAAGTAGACACCAAACTCATCGATCAGGGCAACCAGTCCGTTACCACCGATCGTCGTCCTGCCGCTTATCATCGACCAACCGTCGGGCCCTGCCGCGACATCGACTCCGACATCGTGCCAATCAACCGGGATCGACTCCGAGGCAACGTAGATTCCGTCTGAGTAGATCGTCATCTCTGCAGCGTCCGGTTGTGGAACCACTGAAATCGTGAGCGTGCTCGCAATGCCAAACTCGAAGACAGGGAGCGCTGAACGAATCGTTTCGCTCTCGTGAACCGAGAGTCCGATACGACCGTCTTCCTCAGCGAACACGTCGAAGAGTCCCGCGGCCTCAGAGGCGACGGCAACGACTCGACCCGGTTCAATAATGGAGAGCCGAATCCCAAATGAGACGGGCGAGAACACTCCGTCTCTCACCGGCCAGACAACGCTTTCGGAGACCAGTGCGCTTTCCGGACCGATGATGTACCCAAACGCCCCATCCTCGGCCGCAAGGGTTACCGGCCCGTCTGGAGCGATGCTGAACTCTTGTGAGGGAAACCATTGAGAACGGACGCCGTTGTCCTCGAACGTTCCGCGCAGGTGATAGAGGGCGAAGTAACTCGACGTGGGCGCGAGGTCAAACTGAGCCGGTCCGGGGGAGTCTGAGACGAACAACTCCGCCTCATACGACGCGGCCGGTGGGAGATCGTCGGACAAAAAGCCGTCGGGCATGTAGGGGTAGAGATCGACCCGGACGGGGAAGACTCCCTGGTCTGCCGGAGCAAGGACAGCGACGGTGTCTGTCGTTTCTGAAACATACCCCTCGACGACAACCACATTGTTGATGCGCCAGACGAGATAAGGATCGGCTCCCGCCGGTGTGTTCAGTGAGACGCCCAAGAGGCCGTCCGCCTCCGGGTAGGAACTTGCGGGATACGAGGTCAGACCGTCGATCTCGTACGGATCGTTCGCAACGTAGAATGGAACGGTGGATACGGTGACGATCTCGTCGCCGTCGCGGTAGGTAGATCGAAGCTGGTAGAATCCATCTACGATCTCCGGCAAGACGACGGGAGGGAGCTCGGTGGCATCGTCGACGGGCTCGTACACCTGCTCGGCCAGCACCGTCCCCGCCTCGTCGAGAAGCTCTACGGTCAGCGAATCGGCGGTGTCGGAGTCGCCGGTGAACACGGGATCTCGATCAATGGCGATCGGAACACCCGTCCCGGCACCCACAACCGATCCTGCCGGAATCGTCTCAAGCTCGACCTGAGCAGGATCATCCACCTGCCCAAGAAAGACGGAACTCTGGCTGCATGAGAAAAGGAGAAGCAAAAACGCTGGAAGGACTCCGAGCCTGAATCGCATCCTCCCCTCATTATACTGCCACTTCCCCCATCGCTCCATCAGAAGTAAAATCCCGTCGCATGCGCGCCACGCGGGCAATTGTCCGCCTCGACCACCTCAAAAGCAACCTCGACCAGATTCGAAGGCATATCGGGAGTGGCGTTCGCATCTGCCTGGCGGTCAAGGCGGACGCCTACGGCCACGGCATTGTTGAGATTGGACGGGCCGCCTCGGACCATGGCGTTGAGTACCTCGCCGTGGCGACCTCAGACGAAGGGACGGAACTGCGAAACAACGGTGTAGAGGTGCCGATCCTGCTCTACAGCCTCGCGAGTCCGAGGGAGATACCGGATATTGTAAGGCATCGCATCTCACCGGTCATCGCCGACGAGGAGCAGGCCGCGCTCTACGAGACGGCGGCCCACTCTCAGGGCACCCGTGCTGCGGTTCACGTGAAGATTGATACCGGAATGGGGCGCATTGGATGTCGGCCTGACGAGACCGTTCGCCTGGCCCGCCGAATCACTTCGAGTCCCTCGTTGCTGCTCGCGGGCATATCGACCCATCTGGCCTCATCAGACATGGCAGACCCCACCTACACCAACCAACAACTCGACCTATTCCGAGACGCTGTGGAGAGAGTACGGCGAGATGGAATCGATCCAGGCATCGTTCACGCAGCGAATAGCGGCGGTGTGCTCTCCCACCCCGAGGGCCACTTCGACATGGTGCGACCGGGCATCATTGCCTACGGCTACCGTCCATCCCCGGAGAGTCCTGCCTCACTTCAGCTTACTCCCGTGATGGAGGTCCGATCACAGGTCGTCTTCCTCAAACGAGTGGGCAAGGGAGAAGCGATCTCGTACGGAATGACCTGGAGGGCGCCTCGGGAAACCTGGATCGGCACCATCCCCATTGGCTACGGCGACGGCTACAATCGACTGCTCTCCAATCGGGCCGAGGTGCTGATTGGCGGTCGACGCTATCCGGTCGTGGGACGTGTCTGCATGGATCAGATCATGGTCGATCTGGGCGCCTCCACAAGCGTCAAACGATACGATGAGGCGATTCTGTTCGGATTCTCAGAAGGAGCACCCGACGCAGAAGAACTCGCCGCGCTCTGCGAGACGATCCCCTACGAGATCACCTGCAACGTCAGCAAACGAGTTAGGCGAAACTACGTGTCCTGACGCGAAGCAAAGAGCTGCACGAGGTGGATGGCACTCTTGGTCGCACGTTCCATTGCGCCGGCGGCGATCCACTCATATGGGCCGTGCAGGTTCTGCCCACCGGTAAAGAGATTTGGAGTCGGGATTCCCCGCTCGCTCAGCCGCGCACCATCGGTGCCGCCGCGGATCTCCGTGACGTGGGGCTCAGCGCCGGCAAGCTCGATCGACTGGTTCATGAAATCGATGATCTCGGGAAAGGGTGCGACGAACTCGGCCATATTGAGATACTGTTGCTGCACGTCGAGCTCGACCGCGCCGCCGGGGAACGCCGCCTCAGTCGTTTTCGCAAGTGCCTTCAGGAACTCAATACGTCTCTCAACCTCTGAGCGCTCGAAGTCACGGATGAGCATATTCACCGTCGCGCTTGAGATAGAGCCGGCAATCCGGGTCGGCGCGTAGAATCCGTACCGCCCGTCGGTTGCCTCCGGACTCTCTGATCGCGGAAGATTCGCCACGAATGAGCTCGCCATCGTGGCGGCATTGGCGAGCTTCCCGCGGGCGCTTCCCGGGTGGATCGAGTAGCCGGTGAAGTGCGCAGTTACCCCAAACGCGGTGAAGCAGGCGGCCTCAATGCCGCCCTCGTCCGTGCCGTCGAGGGTGAAACAGAAGGTGGACGAGAGTGCTTCGTCAGGGAGTTTCTCGAGACCGCGACCAATCTCTTCATCAGGGGTGAATCCAATCTGAAGGTCGGGACGCGGTATCTCGGGGTGGTCGAGCAGATACTCGACCATAGTCATGATCTCCGCGATGCCTGCCTTGTCGTCTGCCCCCAGCAACGTTGTTCCATCGGTCGTGATAATCGTGTCGCCAACGTAGCGCGAGAGCATCGGATACTCGGCCGGGTCGAGGGTTCGTTCCTCGTTGAGAGTGATGGCGCCTCCATCGTAGTCGTTGTGAATCTGCGGGTTGACGCCTTCGCCGGAGAAGTCGGGGGCGGTGTCGAGGTGGGCGAGAAATCCAATCGGTGTACCGCCGGAGACGTTTCCAACGACGTTCGCCACGAGGTTGCAATGCTTATCCACGCTGACATCCTCAATTCCGAGTGAGCGGATCTCGGTCTCCAGATGGCGCGCAAGATCCCATTGGCCAGGCGACGAGGGGGTATCGTTGGAAGAGTGGTCTGAGGTGGTGTGGATTCGCGCATAGGTGTCGAGTCGAGAAATCAGCCGACGACAAAACCATTCGGAGTGCGCGTTGCGATCGAGAACGTGAACGGGTGTTGGCATGCGCGGATGATACGAGTCACGGATTCGGCGGTCAAACGAGCTGTGACCGCCTTGCAGGTCGATTTCTTACGCTGATGTAGGAATAAGGGAGTGACACCGACGCGAACGTAGGATTCCGCATCGTGACGTGGGCCCACATCTCTGTGAACAGCTGGCAATCTCTCCATAACGCGTTTTGGCGGCTGGAGATATTTCATCAATCAATGGAATCGTCGCTCTGGCACGATTATTGCTTATGAGGCAGAATAATCTCACCCGGCTCTCGCCGCGGTATCACTACGCAAGGAGTAACAATGAGTGATGCAAAAACGCCCGCTGACGTTGTAGCAATGATGAAGAGCGAAGGCGTCCAGATGGTCGACCTTCGGTTTATGGACTTCCCCGGAATCTGGCAACACTTCTCTGTGCCTGCCCGAGAGATCGACGAAGACGCTTTCGCTGAGGGCCTTGGTTTTGACGGTTCGAGCATCCGTGGATGGCAGGCAATCAACGAATCCGACATGCTCGTGAAGCCGGTCGCTGAGTCGGCCTTCATTGATCCGTTTATGGCCGCCAAGACGCTCGTCATGACCTGTAACATCGCAGACCCGATCACCGGCGAGGATTACACCCGTGACCCGCGCAATATCGCACGGAAGGCCGAAGCCTACCTTCAGTCGTCCGGTGTGGGTGATATCGTCTACTTCGGTCCTGAAGCCGAGTTCTTCATCTTCGACGACATCCGGTTCGACCAGAATGAGCACGAGGGCTACTACTTCCTCGATTCCATCGAAGGCCGATGGAACTCGGGCAAGGCCGAGAACCCCAACCTCGGGTACAAGCCACGCTACAAAGAAGGCTACTTCCCAGTCCCACCAACCGACAGCCTCCAGGACATCCGAAGTGAGATCGTCCTCCTCATGGAGAGCATCGGGATTCAGGTTGAAGCACAGCACCACGAGGTCGCCACCGGTGGACAGTGTGAGATAGACATGCGGTTTGCTCCACTCGTGCAGATGGCGGACAATCTGCTCAAGTACAAGTACATCGCGAAGAATGTCGCGCGGCGGCACAACAAGACAGTGACCTACATGCCAAAGCCGGTTTGGAACGACAACGGCAGTGGTATGCACGTTCACATGTCGATCTGGAAGGGCGGAAAGAACCTCTTCTTTGGTGATCAATATGCAGGGCTCAGCGAAACCGCCATGTACGCCATCGGAGGCCTTCTCAAGCACGCCCCGGCTGTACTCGCGCTCACGAACCCAACGACGAACAGCTACAAGCGACTCGTTCCAGGATTCGAGGCTCCGGTGAATCTGGCATACAGCAGCCGAAACCGCTCTGCGGCCGTCCGTATTCCGATGTACTCAAAGAGCGAGAAGGCAAAGCGATTCGAGTTCCGCTGCCCCGATCCGAGTGGAAACGCCTACCTTGGCTTCAGTGCCATGCTCATGGCCGCGATCGACGGCATTCAGAACAAGATCGATCCGGGCGAGCCGCTTGATAAGGACATCTACGACCTTCCGCCGGAGGAACTCGCGAAGGTTCCAACGACCCCGGGAAGCCTCGGAGAGGCACTCGCCGCGCTCGAGGCGGATCACGACTTCCTTCTCAAGGGAGATGTGTTCACGAAGGACGTTATCGAAACCTGGATCGACTACAAGATGGAGAACGAGGTCAAAGAGCTCGCACTTCGGCCACATCCGTGGGAGTTTGCTCTCTACTACGACATCTAGATTGCTACTGGGCTCCGGCCCATCAGCAAGGGCCGTCCGCCGGGACGGCCCCTTTTTTTTGCCCGCGGCAGAAGTCGGAGCGGCCGGGTCCACGTAATGGCCGGGCGCGACCCTCCCTCGCCACGAACGAATTACGTCAAAAATCGGTGATTGTTCGCATTACGTGGTAACTTCACAGATGGAGGGTACAATGCGAAAGATCGCACTCGTGATGAGCCTGGTGCTCATTGCCGGCCTTGCATTTGCGCAGACATTTGATGAGTACGAGGAGAGCATTCGGGACTTCGCAGACGGCGTGGCGAACAGTCTGCCTCTGAACTCGTCCGTTGGACTGACTTGGTCAGATTCCCACATTGGACAATTCCCCCGTTTTGGCGTTGGGGCAACCATAGGATTCAGCACCGTTCCATACGCCGCTGTGAAGCCGGTGCTTGAGGCGCTTGATCTTGACGACGACCTCACCTCGAGTTCTGCCTTCAGTTACGTGGAGCAGTGGGGAGCTCCTCTGCCGGCCTACACTGCAGAGGCTCGAATTGGAGGCCTGATTCTCCCATTCGATATCGGAGTAAAGCTCGGCACGATTCCGGAGCAGGTCGATACCACCTCATTTATCGAGGACGTCGACTTTGACTACCTCCTCGCGGGCGCGGACGTGCGGCTTCGATTGATGGAAGAGCGTGGCCTACTCCCCGAGTTCTCGGTTGGCGCAGGGTACAACTACTTGCGTGCCCGGATCGGTCTGAACAACCTCGCCTCCGGTCCCATTACCATTACCAGCTTCACCGACCCTCGACCCGCGGCTCAGGGTGGTGTGGGTGAGTTCGACATCATTCTCACGGATCCTCAGCTCGAGTATTTCTGGCAGTCGAACATCATTGATATCACTGCACAGGTGAGCAAGAAGCTTCTCCTCTTCACGCCCTATGTCGGATTTGGCGGCGCAGTCGGATTTGGAAGCGCGGGTGGCGGATTCACAGCGGACCTTACGACAACACCAAACCTGACAGCCGAGCAACTTGACGAGGTCAACGATCTCCTTGAGGAGAGCGGCGAGGGCACACTTCCACGATTTGGTGAGAACGGATTTGACGTGACCGCCGAGATGCCGGCCGGTTGGGCCTTCAGAGTCTACGCCGGCACCAGCATCAACTTGCTTCTCTTGAAGATCGACGTCACCGCGATGTACGACTTCATTGGCGAAAACCTCGGCGTGACAATAGGAACGCGACTGCAGTTCTAGGTCTGGATCTTCGGTCGTTTGCCTCGGGGGTGCTCCTCCTTCCCCCGAGGTTTTTTTTGCCCTGATGCCTCTCAGCCGGCAGGCGAGCGGCTTGACGGGCTTCGGTGTGGGCAAGCTGCCCTACTCGACAGTGAAGATCTTTATCTGGTCAGCAAGGGACTCGCTCGTGCGGTGAAGGCTCGAGACACCTTCGCGCACCGTTCCGAGCGCTCCCGCAGCTCCCTCGGCCTGTTCAGCTATACGAGATGAAAGACTTCGAACCTCGGAGGAGAGATCAGCGAGATCGCTGATCGCTGCCGATACGGAGGTGGTCTCCTTGCGGACAGTGGACGACCCATCTCGGACATCGGTAGAGACGTCCTGCAGAAGCTGCATCGCGTTCATGACTTCGTCACTCCCGGTGCTCAGTTCAGAGGCGCTGGCAGCAATCTCATCGAGCGAATTCGCAACGGTCTGGATCTCTTGCTCGATCT
>JANQQY010000582.1 GCA_028284845.1 Spirochaetales bacterium | reverse complement strand
GGCAACGGCACTCTTTCGGCTAGAAAACTTATGAGGCAATTCGGAATCTTGACACGGGTAGGTCTACCGGCCTACCCTGAGGCTCCAGTCTGGATCTGCGGGGGCCCGGCTTGGGAGTCATAAGTGGATTACGATGCCGTTCAAGCTCGCCTCTTTCGCGTCATTGACGAAGGGCGGCTTACTGCCCCTGAAATATTCAGCACGATCGTTCAGTCGAACAGCGACGATCCTGAGATCTACGCGAAGCTTGTCGCCAGTCTTCTGAGCGTGTCGCTCAGCCCCGATCTCGCCAAGTCTGTTGCCGCCGATATCCTCGCGCACCACTCGCAGCTCTCGATCCGCCTCGACGCCGACGTTGATATCCGCGTAGCTGCTATGAGCTATGCTGTTTCGAATCCCACGATCATCTCCGGACCGGTCGTGGTTGACCACGAACTCCTGACGCTCTCCCAGCGCCTCGCCGCCGTGGACGAGCTGACCGGGCTCTACAACAGGCGTTTTCTCGATGTCTACCTCGCGAAGGAGGTGCATCGTGCTCAGCGTCACGGCGGTGTGTTCACGATCATTTTTATAGACGTCGATGATTTCAAGCAGATCAACGATGGCCACGGTCATGACGTTGGAGATTCGGTTCTTTCTGCCCTTGGACGCGAAGTCTTGTCGCTCCTGAGAGGCGAGGACTTCGCCGCGCGCTACGGGGGCGAAGAGTTCGTCGTTGTCCTTCCGGAGACCGAGTCGGAAGGGGCGATGAGATTTGCCGAGCGTCTCGAGACGCGGCTCGCGACGCTCGAGATGCCCGCTGGTGTTCAGATCACGGTTTCCGGCGGCGCCGCTACCTTTCCCGAGCACGGCCAGAGCGCAGAGGAGCTCATTCGTTCTGCAGATGAAGCGCTCTACCTTGCCAAGCAAAACGGAAAGGCTCACACGAGAATTGCCGCAAGCGAGAAGCGTCAGAGCCTCAGGACGCCCGCGAGAGTCTTCGCTACCGCCTTCACCGGCAATCAGCTCCGAGGGGAGATCGTCTTGCGGGACATCTCCGGGGCGGGGCTCTCCGCCGTCGCCCGTTCCGCCATCGACCCAGGGGAAGTGATCCGGATCTGTGTGCAGACCGACGGACCCATTGGAATGCACGAGGTCGTCGCTCGAGTCATTTGGAGCCGCGAGACCCCGGATTCGATGTACCGACTGGGCGGGAGCTGGGCCGACGCGGACTCGAATGTGGTCCGAGAAATCCTCGACCGTGCCGCCGAGGCTCGCTAGCGTTTAGCAGAGCTGCAATCGCCTCTATCCCGCGAGCATCCCCAGATTACCCCACACATATGCCTCCTCAACGACCGAGCGATCGCCGAGCTCAAGCTCTTGTTCGCCCGCGGGCGTTCCGCCCAGGTGCTCGTAGAAGCCGTAGGCCGGATTGTCGCGGAGGACCCATACGACCATCCCGGTTCGCCCGTTTTCCAGAAGTTCCCTCGCCATGCTTCGAACGAGCGATCTGCCCACACCTGAGCCGTGATGGCTCGACAGAACGTAGAGCGCCATCAGCTCGCCGTCCACATCGAAGCGCCGAGTCCGTTCCGGGCCGCCGGCGGCAAAACCAACGACGCCGTCCGCCGAGGACTCGGCGACGAAGAGGACGCCACTATGGCGTTGAAGCATCGATTCCCACTGCCGCTGGCTGCGACGGTACGAGAGTTGCCGCAAGAAATCCGCGTCCAGCAACTCCTTGTACGCGAGTCGCCACATGTCGATGTGGATGCGTGCGATGTCACTGGAATCTGAGCGCTGCGCTCTACGGATCGTTACCATACCTCGAATATAGCCAATCCTGTTGAACCCGGCCGAGAAGCGGCTACAATACGCCAATGCGTCGGATAGGGATTATCGGCGGCGGCCAGCTTGGCCAGATGATGATTCTCGCGGGCACTCCGCTCGGTCTCGAGTTTGGCGTTCTCTCGCCTCACGACGATGATCCCGCTGCACGGCTTGCCGGCAAACACGTCCCGGGTTCGCTTCACGACGAAGAAGCCATCCTCCGCCTCGCAGAGTGGGCGGACGTGACGACCTATGAGATCGAGCATATCAGTGTCGAAGGTCTTGAGCGTGCCGCGGCTACCGGCGCCCGCATCCACCCCGACCCATCGGTGCTCTGGCTCATCAACGACAAGTACGCCCAGAAGAGGGCGCTCGAGGAGCGGGGCATTCCCGTTCCGGCGCTCTCTGAGACGCCTGCACGTTATCCGGTCGTCCAGAAGGCCCGACGCGGGGGATACGACGGGCGAGGGGTGGCGATTCTGACATCTCCGGACGACCCTGGCCTTGGCGATGATGTCTTTTACGAGGAGTTGGTCGGTGTCGCAGCCGAGTTCGCGGTCATTGTCGCGCGCGATACGGCCGGAAGCGTTCTGAGCTATCCGCCTGTTGAAATGCACTTTGACGCGAGACTCAATATCTGCACCCGTGTCGTGGCGCCGGGGGGGAGAGATCACCATCTGCTTGCCAGGTGCCGGCAGGTCGCGGAGGAAGCTGCCCGTGCGATTGGCGGGGTCGGTGTTACGGCGGTCGAGCTTTTTCTCACGACCGATGGTGATGTCCTGGTGAACGAACTCGCCCCTCGACCGCATAACTCCGGTCACCTCAGCATTGAGGCGCATGCAACGAGCCAGTTTGAACAACACCTCCGGTGTATCGCCGGCCTTCCCATGGGGAGCCCGGAGCTTCTTCGTCCGGCCGTGATGCTCAATCTTCTGGGCGGAGCGACGGGTGCTCCCGCGGTCCAGGCCGTGGCGGCGCGGCTCTCAGGGCCCGGAGTCCATCTCCATTGGTACGGGAAGCGAGAGGTGAGACCGGGACGGAAGATGGGCCATATCACCCTTACCGGCGAGACGCGCGAGGAGGTGCTTCGCCTCGCTGATAAGATCGAACCACTCACCTCAGTGGAGGCCGAATCGTGAGTATTGCAATTATCATGGGCAGCGACTCAGACCTTCCGGTCATGTCGGACGCATGTCGGGTGCTCGACGAGCTTGATCTGCGGTACGAGGTGACCATTGTCTCCGCGCACAGGACGCCGGCGCGAATGATGGCGTTTGCTTCAGAGGCCGCCGGACGCGGCATCCAGGTGATCGTCGCAGGCGCCGGTGGCGCGGCGCATCTGCCCGGAATGGTCGCTGCGCTCACACCGCTGCCCGTCATTGGAGTCCCGATCCGAGGAAGCGCAATGGATGGACTCGATTCCCTCCTCTCGATCGTTCAGATGCCTCGCGGAGTGCCGGTGGCGACGGTCGCCATCAACAACGCGCGCAACGCCGGTTTGCTCGCCGCGAGGATTCTGGGAGTATCCGACTCAGCAGTCCAGTCGCGGGTCAGAGCGTTTGCTGAGGCCGCACGAGATGAGGTCGTGCGGAAAGCGAACCGTATGGAATCTGAGGGTTGGTCTATCTATCTGGACGATGAGCGCCCGTAAACTAGAATTCAACTGGAGATTTTAGCGTAGAGGCCTGTATACCTTCTTTCGCGGAGTGCAAATCCGCGGTAGAGTGATGCATGGACCCAGGGATTCCATTTCGCGCGGGCACGCGAATCCTGCATCTCTCGTCACTACCCGTTCTTCGGCTCTCGCTTCTGGAAACGGCGATTGCGAACGCCGTACGCACCAATCGCAGGTTCTACGCGATTGTCTCGTCTGTGTTCGCGCCGATCATTCAGGAGGCTCTTACCTTGCTTCCCGAACGCGTGCGATCAGGACGGGTCGCGACGTTTGAGGAAGTCGCTCCCGAATCGGCGGATCCTGCGCCGCTCGCGCAAGCGGTCATCGCGTTTGCCGATCAATCTGAGACCACCCAATGGCGGGTTGATGACGAAGATGTCGAGTCCCTCTTCCTCTTCGACCTCGATCCTTGTTTTGCAGCCTTGGACTCCGGAAGCAGAGCCGAGGAGTTTCTCGACCTGCTTGGCAGTGCCGAACGCTCGTCGCGGAGAGCCATGGTTGAAATGGCCTCCCTCTCCGGTTTGCCTCGCGGCCTTTCCGAGCGATTCACCCAGGTGCACGACGAGTGGATGATTGGACCCGGGTTTGGCCGTCTTGCCGCGGCCGACCTCGATCGAGCGTCCACGCTGGCGGCACTCTCGACACCGGCCTCCCGTGCACACTTCGCGGAACAGGCGAGCCGTCCAAGCCCCGATCTCGCGGATCTTCTGCCGCAGGTCTTTCGTGACTACCGTCGCGGTCTGCTCATTCTCGACAACGACCTCACGATCCGGCACGCCACCGGGCGAGCGACCAACCTGTTAGGCCGCGAGCCCACTGAACTCATTGGAGCAACAATCGACCACTGTCTCGACGGCGTCGATCTCCTTGCGGTTCGTCGGGAAGCCGTATCCGCCATGCCCGGTTCACCCTTTGTGGTCTCGTGGCGACTCGGCGCGGGTGACTACACGCCGCGAGAGGTGACCGTCGATCCCATCACGAGCGGCAACAGGCGTGTGGGAAGCGTTCTATCGGTCGGGACGATTGAGTCACGCCGAGGCCCGCGAGTTGTCTACCGCGACATGACGGAGAGGCCGGAGGAGGGCTTTCTTGACGACCCGGAGTGGGATGACGAGCTGGCAGAGAGCCTCCGAGAATCGCGGGTGACCAGACGCGAGCACGAGATCATGCTCCTCCTGCTGGGGAAGTCGAGCAACCGTGAGATTGCACGGGAGCTTGATATCGCGGAGGTCACCGTCAAGAAACACCTGACCAGCCTCTACCGCAAACTGAGGATCGGGAGCCGTGCCGAACTCATGCGCAGCTTTGCTGCCCCGGAGGGTTCCTGATGGCCGGCGCCCGTATCCACGTGGTTGAGGACGAGCCGGTCGTCGCCGCAGGCATTGCACGGAAACTAGAACACGTCGGCTTTTCGCTCTACGGCACGACTCTATCCGGGGAGGCCGCTCTTCGCGCCGTCGACAGCAATCCGCCGGATCTCGTCTTGATGGACATCAAGCTCCAGGGTGAAATCGATGGGATTGATGCAGCAATCGCGATCAAGGAGCGCTACGACATACCGGTGATCTTCCTCACAGCCTATGCCGACGAGGCGACGCTCCAGCGAGCGAAGCTCGCGCAGCCGTACGGGTATCTCGTAAAACCGTTCACCGATCTCGAACTCTCGGGGGCGCTCGAGATCGCGCTTCATCGTCATGAGATCGATGTCCAAGTGCGTCGTCGTGAGGCGCAGCTATCTGCGATCAACAGGGTTGTCTCCGGATTTGCCTTCAGCATCCTGCTCGCTCCGCAGCCCGCCGACGACCGGCTGGAATGGTCGATCGGTTCGTTGAGCGACGTCTTTGGCGAGGTCGACGTGGACTACTCGTCGCTCCTCGACATTCTTTTCGCGGTTCACCCGGACGACGCGGCGGCTCTCACCGAGTTCGCTCATGAACTCCGCGGAGGCGGCTCCGGTGCTATTGAG
>JANQQY010000519.1 GCA_028284845.1 Spirochaetales bacterium | reverse complement strand
ATCAATCGAGGGGCCTCGCTTGAGTTCTCCGACTACAGGCTCTATCAGCCTGGCGACGACTTCCGCTATCTCGATTGGAACATCTACAACAGACTCGACCGCCTCTTCGTAAAGGTCTTCACCGCAGAGGAGAATCTCACCGTTCACATCTTGCTCGACACGAGCAGGTCGATGTCGTTCGGCGATCCCAGCAAGCTCTGGTACGGTGGACGGCTCGCAGCGGCACTCGGCTACCTCGCGGTGAACAACCTTGACCGCGTGGGAGTGAGTGCGTTTGCCGACGGAGTGGAGAACTCGCTCCAACCGGTTCGGCAGATGTCGCACGTCTTCTCGATCTTCGACTACATCGAGAACCTGGAACCATCCGGTACCACCGACTTCAACCGTGCACTCCGCGAGTACTCGCTCAAGACCAAGCGCCCCGGACTGGCGATCCTCATCACCGACCTCCTGGATACCAATGGATACATCGAGGGGCTCAAGGCACTCCTCTACCGGAAGTTCGATATCATGCTCATCCAAGTGCTCGACGAGGAAGAGCTCGCGCCGCGGTTCAAGGGCCCCTTCCGCCTGATTGACGGCGAAACGGATGAGGAGACTGAGCTCAACGTGGAACCGGATACGGTCGCCGAGTACCAGGCGCATCTTGAGCACTTTCTGAACGGGATTGAAGAGTTCTGCCTGAGCAACGACATCGAGTACCTGCGCACAACGACACGGATACCGTTCGAGGATGTCGTGTTCAGCTACCTTCGACGGGGGGTGTTCGTCCATTGATCCTCGGCAATGCTCTTGGCCTGCTGCTCTTGCTCGCCATCCCGGTCATCATCGTCTTGCATCTCTTTCGCCAGGAACGGCGTCGGCAAGAGGTCTCGTCGCTCTACCTCTGGAAGGAGATCTCCGACCAACAGAGCCGTCGAGTCCGTCCTCGACTCCTTCGAAACATCAATCTGCTGCTCCAGATTCTCGCAACGGCGCTCGCCGCTCTCGCGCTTGCGCAGCCCTCCATCCGCATGGGAGCCGTAGCGGGATCGGCAAACACGATTGTCCTGATTGACGACAGCGCGAGCATGCAGGCACCGTCCGGTGGCGTGACGCGAATGGACCTGGCACGAAATAGAGCGCGCGAGATCATCGGTCGCACGCCTCGCTCGAGCCGCGTCCTCCTGATGACCGCTGGACCGCGACCCCGCGTCCTCGAGCCCTTCACCACAGACCGATCACAACTCTACGCCACGCTCGCGGAGGTGGAGGCGACGGACGGTTCAAATGAGATTCGAGCGGCCCTTGAGCTCGCCTCCGCGCTCGCTCCGAATGACGAGACCGATCTGATTCTTGTGACCGACGGCGCGATCGAGGGGTTCTCCGCAGACGGCTCGCTCGCGGCGGGCCGCGACCTACAGATCTCACTCGTTGGTGAGCCGGCCGACAACGTCGCGATCACATCCTTCGAGCTGCGAACGAGGACCGATCAGTCGGCGGTGGAGATTCTTGCAGCCGTCGCGAACTTTGGCTCGAGCGCTCGTTCTCTCCCGGTTCGTATCACTGCCGATGGGGAGGCGGTCGCGTCCCGAACCTTCGACCTCGCGGCCGGCGAGGAGCGACTCTTCGCGGCTACGATCGATCGCAGACGTGGCACTGTGTATGAGGCACGGATCGAGGAGAACGAGGACAGCCTTCGAATCGACGATTCCGCCTTCGCTGCGACGGCAGGTGATCGCGCAGTACGCGTCCAGCTTGTCACACCCGGGAACCTCTTCCTCGAGTCGCTCCTTTCGGTCTACCCGAACCTCGACCTCGAGGTGAGAGCGAGCGTCAGCCAGACAAGCGCCTACGACCTCCTGATCCTCGATCGGGTCCCCGCGCCGTCCGGCCTTCGGGGTGGGGTCATTGCGATCGACACCGCACTCCCGGACGGTCCATTCTCTGCCGGAGATCGGGTCGAGGTTACTCGAGCGGTATCCTCGCGATCGGATCATCCGGTGACGCAGGATGTCCGCCTCGATCTTGTCTCCGTTCGTGAAGCGGTTGCCGGCGAGCTCACGGAGCGGGCGACAGTTCTGGCGTCCGCGGGAGAGATACCCTTGATCTACCTCTTCCGTCGGGATCGACTCTCCCTCATCGCAACGACCTTCTCGCTGGAGGACTCCGATATCGCCCTTCGAGGAAGCTTCCCCGTGCTCTTCCACAACATGCTTCAATGGCTCGCCCCTGTCTCTCCCGCCGGAGACGCCGGCTATACCTCGGTCGGCGAAGAGGTTTCGCTCTACGTTCCGCCGGGCGAGGATGTCGTTCTGATCGATCCCCTGGAGACACCACTGCGGTTCACACCGCAAACGACTCCGTTTCGATTTGATGAGACCTACCGAGTCGGTGTCTACGAGGTCCGAGGCGTCTCGTACCGGAGTCGGTTCGCCGTCTCCCTCGCCGATCGTGGCGAGTCAAACCTCACGCCAAGGATCGCCGCGACGGTTGCCACCCAGGCGACCGAGAGCTCTCAGACCTCGGCCGGTCAGCCGGTGTGGCAGTGGCTCGCGCTGCTCGCATTACTAGCGCTTGCTCTCGACTGGATCATCTGGGCGAGGAGGCACTGATGCAGCTCTTGAGCCCGATCGCCCTTCTATCGCTCGCAGTGCTTCCCCTCCTTGTTGCGGCACTACTCGTCGGGAGGAACCGGCCGGGCGTGCGGCGGATCATTCCGCTCCTTGCCCGGCTCCTGGCGATCGTTGCGCTCGCCCTTGTTGTTGCCGGAATTCGGACGGAAGACACGAGCGCCGGGATCGACGTCGTGTTCGCCGTTGACGTCTCCGACAGCGTCAGTGCCGACGGGGAGGCACGTGCACAGGATTTCGTGGAAACGGCGCTCGCCGCAGCCGGTCCAAACGATCGCGCGGCACTCGTACTGATTGGGGAGGACTCCGCTGTAGAGCGATCTCTACAGAGCGGACTTCGAACGCTGAGTCAGGAGTCGACCATCAGCAGGCGCGAGACCTCTCTCGCGAACGGCATCCTGCGATCGCTCTCACTGCTGGACGGATCGCGAGCCGCACGCATCGTCCTCCTCAGCGACGGCCAGGAGACTGAGGGCGACGCAGCGGAAGCCGCACGGATCGCAGCATCCGCTGGCGTTGAGGTGATCACGGTCCCGCTCGAGGCTCGCCCCTCCGAAGGAGAGGTCTTCGTGCGACGTGTTGAAGTGCCCGCACAGGCACGGATCGACGAGACCCACGAGTTCACCGTAACGATCGCATCAGACGATACCGCAGACGCGACGGTCACGGTGTTCCGCGATGGCGAGTACTACGGCCAAGAGAGCGTCGAGCTGGGCCCAGGCGACAACCTGGTCTCATTTCAGGGCCGATTCGAGACCACGGGTGTCCACCGCTACGGCGTGACCGTTTCAACGGCGGGCGATCCCATTCCGCAGAACAACGAGGCGGAGGCGTTGATCCGTGTCGTCGGCGAGCCGAGTGTACTCTACGTCGCGCAGGAACCGGCGGAGACCGTTATCGATGCATTGGAAGGTCAGGGAATTCAGATCGAGGTTCGGACCACGAACCAGCTCCCGGACGAGCTCGGCGGACTGATTCCCTACGAGGCGGTCATTTTTGACAACGTCCCCGCCTACGACATGTCGGTGCCCCGGATGGAAGCGGTCGAGCAATATGTCCGAGACACCGGCGGCGGCCTCCTGATGATTGGCGGCGACAGCAGCTTTGGGGCCGGTGGCTACTACCAGACGCCTATCGAGCGAACACTTCCGGTTGATATGGACGTCACGTCGACGATGCGAATCCCGTCGCTCTCGATGGTCTTTGTGATTGACAAGTCGGGGAGCATGGGCGCGATGGAGGCGTCGGGCTCGTCCAAGCTTGATCTGGTCAAGGAAGCGGTGATCTCGGCAGTCGAGATCATGAACCCGTTTTATACCGTCGGTCTGATTGCCTTTGACGCCGACTGGGAGTGGGCCGTGCCCATCACGCGCGCCGGCGAGCGGGCGGACATTGCGACAAATCTGGCACGACTCGATTCCGGCGGGGGCACGGTTCTCGACGGTGCGTTACGCGAGGCTTTGCGGGCCCTTCGCGAAGAAGAGGCGGCGGTGAAGCACCTCATCGTGCTCTCTGACGGGCTTACAAACGACGCAGACTTCGAAGAGTTGATCCGCGAGATGAATGATGACGCCATAACGGTCTCCACTGTCTCTGTGGGATCGAGCTCGGACCGCGAGTTGATGAGTAACATCGCAGAATGGGGTGGCGGACGAAGCTATCACGCGACAGACACACGCAGCGTTCCCCGGATCTTTGCGGCGGAGACGACCATTGTGAGCCGGAACCTGATCGTTGAGGAGCCGTTTATCCCTCGGCTCGTTTCGCGAAACCCTATCGTTGAGGGGGTGGCGCAAGATGACATCCCGCCCCTCGAGGGGTTTGTACTCGCCTATCAGAAGACCGGAGCCCAAGGATTGCTTGCCGGCACCGGTGACAACCCGCTTCTCACCAGCTGGCAGTACGGCCTTGGCCGGAGTGTCGCCTTCACCTCAGATCTTCGTGCCAAGTGGGCGATCAATTGGTTGGGATGGCCCGGCTACCAGCAGATCCTCGCGCAAGCGGTTCGCTGGATGCAACGACCGGCAGGCGTCGGCGAGTACGATGTCAGCTTTGATGTGGCGGCCGATCGAACCCGCATGGTCGTAGACGCGTTCGACGAGGCCGGTGGATTCCGAAACCTCCTTGAGCTGACGGCACTCGTCCAGCCTCCAGGCCGCGAACCATTCGAGGCGACGCTCGAGCAGACTCGTCCCGGGCGCTACGAGGCAGGTCTCGAGACCGGCGTGGACGGCAACTACATCGTCACCCTCGTGGGAGACGAGACATCGAGGCCGGAACCGTTTGGTTTCTCGGTCCCCTTTGGACGCGAGTACATCCAGTTCGAGACGAACTTTGACCTCCTGGAGGCGGTCGCTATGCGCGGGGGCGGATCGATGGTTTCCGTCCAGAGCGCAGACGCGGTCTTTGGGTCGGTGCCCACCGGGACGGCATTCCGCGACACGGCGTGGCAGGCACTCCTCATTGCCGCGATCGCGCTTGTGATCGTTGAGCTCCTGTTCAAGAAACTGATTCTCCCCATTGGGACGATTGCATCGTCCAGCGTGATAGACTCAAAGAAAACAGATGGGCCGTCTCCAGAGCGTGTCGCCAGACAGGAGCGTGCGTCGCGAGACGAGTCCGATAACGTAGAGACAGAAGTCCCCTCGTATGCCGATCTGCGACGGCAAGTCGCAGAGGCCTATCAGCGCGAATCGCGCCGACCACGCAACACACGGTGGTACGAGGGAGGAGAACACAACCCAGTTGCGGAACGGAAGATCTATATCGCGCGCAAGAGGAAGGAATAGTCTCGGGTCGCGCCTCGCCAGGATACGAATCTCACGCAAGCTCCTTTTGAGCTACCTCGCGTTTGGCATCCCGATGCTTGTGCTGGTCATCCTTCTCGACCGAGGTTTTGCACAGACGGCCACCGTCGCCGCACGGGAGGCGGACGGCATCGAGTACGCGGAGCGCGTTCATGCGGTCCAACAGGCGGTCTCCGGCTACCAGATAGAGCTCATGACCGCGATGATGAAGGAAGACCCTGAGCACGATCAGATCTTGAGTGCCGCGATCGTTGATGTGGCTCTCTCTGAACTCGCTCGCTTTCATGAGCAGACGGCCGAGAATCTCGAGATCGACGAGGCGTCGCGACAGATTGGCCCCGCCTTTCATCCGGAGACGATTCGAGAGGCGTGGGCCGACCATCAGATGTCGCCGACTCGTGAGAGTTTCGTGGCGCTGGTCGACCAACTGACCCGAATCGGCACCTTTGTGCTCGATCAATCGGGAGCAACGCAAGATCCGGACCTTTCGATCGCAGTGCTCGTGCGAAGTATCATGGTCAACCTCCCGCAATACTCGTTCGTTCTGAGTGATGGGATTGGTTTCCCGGACGAGGGGGCAGCCCTACTCGCCTACGAATCTCTCCTGGAGTACCTCGCAGATGCGCAGATTGGTTCGCCACTCTGGCGCGTCATCGCAACCGAAGCAGACGCAGGCTCACTCAGCCTCCGAAACGCTCTCGCGTCCTTCTCTACCGCCCATAGTCGCCTGACCGGCTCGATCGATCAGGAACCCGAGTACGAGCGGACCCTTGTCGCAGCGCGCGATGTCTTCCAGACAAGTCTTGACCTCTACCGAGCCGGGAGTGAGACCGTCAGTGATCGAGTCGCCATGCGAGAGCGGCTCATTTTGCGGTGGAGGATCGCGGCGGTAAGCGGTAGCAGTCTCGTCTTTGTCCTCTACGCCGCCCTCCTCCTGTGGATTCGCGGAACAATCACCAAGTCGCTCGACGCCCTGATCGACTACACACGTCGCATCGCGGCCGGCGACTACGCAGCGCAGCTCCGCACCGAGGTCTCGGTTGAGCTCGCCGAACTCCACCACTACACACGAGGGATGGTGGGTGAGATCATGCAGCTCGCCGAGTTTCCGCGGCAGAACCCCGGCGGTGTCATGGCGGTGGAACTCGACGGCGAGGTAAGGTACGCCAATCCGGCGGCGCAGTCGTTCGCAGATGCGCACGCGACGGTCGTTTCAAGCCTCTTGCCCGAAGGCCACCAGGATATTGTCCAGCGGCTTGGTTCGGGGGAGAGCGAAAATCACAGCGTCGAATCGCAGTATGAACACCGGTGGTTCGAGTGGACCTACCATCGAGTCCCGGAGTCGGACCTGGTGCACCTCTACTTCAGAGACATCACCGACCGCAAGCGTGCGGAGCAGCAGATCCTCCATGACGCCTTCCATGACAGCCTGACAGGGCTGCCGAATCGGGCACTTCTCCTCGATCGACTCGATCAGACGCTCTCGCTGAGTCGAAGCAGCGGGACCGTTCAGTACGCTCTGATGTTGCTCGATATCGATCGATTCAAGGTCATCAACGACTCGCTTGGACATGAGCAAGGTGACGAACTGCTCAGAGTCGTCGCCGAACGCATAGACAATGCGGTCGGCGCGATTGGGACTGTTGCTCGCCTTGGAGGCGATGAGTTTGGTGTGCTCTTACCGGCGGCCGCGGACGCGAGGAGCGCTCTTGGGGTTGCACGTCGTATCCACACGGTGATCGGCGAGCCGCTCCATCTCGCCGAGACGCGACTCGCCCTTACCACGAGCATCGGTATCGTCTTGCCGGGCGATGCCACGGGCACGCCGACGTCAATCCTGCGAGACGCCGACACGGCAATGTATCAGGCAAAGACGGCGGGGCGCGCACGGACGGAGATCTTCAACGCGACCATGCACGAGGATGTCCTCTCGGCCCTGCAGACTGAGACTGAGCTCGCGGCCGCCATTGAGGCGGGCCGGATCGAGCCCTTCTACCAGCCGATCGTCAATCTCAAAACGGGACAGATCTCCGGGTTCGAGGCGCTCGCGCGCTGGATTGATCCCACGGAAGGAGTCATTCCGCCGGCACGCTTCATCGGGCTCGCCGAGGAGTCGGGCCTTATCATTCCACTCGGAAATGCGGTTTTGAGTAAGGCTGTTGCCCAGGCACGGGAGTGGCGCACAGCTATCCGACCGGACGGGGAGCTGATCATGGGAATCAACCTCTCTGTGCGGCAGTTTAGTCACGAGGGGCTCATTGGCGACATTGGTGAGATTCTTGCGTCGAACAATCTATCGCCTGATTGCGTAAAACTCGAGATCACCGAGAGTGGTCTGATGAGCGACGTCGACACGAGCATGAGGCTCCTCCATTCGCTCAAGGAGCTACAGGTCCAGCTCGGCATTGACGACTTCGGTACCGGCTACTCAAGTCTGAGTTATCTGCATCGATTTCCTTTTGACATCCTGAAAGTAGATCAGAGCTTCGTGAGTCGCATGGAAGCGGAACGAGAGAGCCGCGAGATCGTGACCAATATCATCTCGCTTGCCCACGGACTCTCCAAAGATGTGATATCCGAAGGAATCGAGACACAAGGGCAGATGGAAGCGATTCGCTCGCTTGGAAGTGAGTACGGGCAAGGGTTCTACTTCAGCCGTCCGGTCTCAGCTGATGAGGCGACCGAGATGCTCGCCAGCAATCCGTCCTGGTGATGATCAGCCAGGAGAGCCAAATGCCTCGGTCAGCACCGCGTAGGCGCTCGTGATCCGTTTGGAGCGTTCCAGCCCGTCTGGGTTGATATCGGGGTGATATCGGCGCATCAGCCTCCGGTAGGCATCTCGAATACTCTCCGGCTCCGGCCTGTGAGTCCGAAGCTCGAGTTCCGAGAGCGCCCACTCAATCCCCGCTCCGTCATCGGACATCTCCTGTTCGCGATCTTTGTCGGAATCTCCGAAAGAACGCCCGCTGGGCAGG
>JANQQY010000513.1 GCA_028284845.1 Spirochaetales bacterium | reverse complement strand
CGAGCGGAAGCGGTCCAGTCTCTGACATGGGACCAAGTTCAGACAATCGTCGATCGGTTCTCCGCTCTGAATCCGTACGACCGAGGGAAGGTCCCGGGATCCATCTTGAAGATCGAGAACGTGAACTTCGACGATCAGGGTCGCCAAAGGGAGGTCTGGGCCTACGCGATCTCTGCCAAGCGATACGCGCTCTTCACCCTCAGTCCAACGGGCGAGCCGCTCATCGAAGAGAAGTACCACTCCAAGCATGGACTTGGGCTCTACATGAACCCGCTCAACCCGGAATCCGAGAATACGGACTGGATCGAACAAGTCTGGCGCGGCGTTGTTCGGGAGGCGCTCGGGCTAGGCTCGTTCGAGCCGGCGTGGGGCCACAAACCTGCGGTCATTCGATCCAACGTCTCCACGCCCGAGGTCTACAAGCGATTCCGTTCACCGCGCGCGGAGTGCGGGTACGAGGAGCAGGTCAAGCCTTTCAACTTCTTGATGTCGGCCACCGTTTCTGGGACAGACCGCCCACCCGGCACTAGGCCTAGTGATCCCTTCCGGCTCGTTGCCCCCTACTCAACGAACCCCGCCGAGTGGACCAAGCTTTCCTGGATCGACGTTCACACAGGTCGGGAGTACCAGATCCGAACCGAGGGAGAATCCGGGCCGCTTGGGATTAGAGTGCGAACGTTCGACGACGTGCTGCAACGGTTTCGGAGACACCCGGAGTCAAAGAGCGCCGACGCAGACGGGATCGAGGCCGGGCCAGATACTGGCGGGCTCCTCCGGCGGCGCAACGTCGAAGTTCAGACGATCCTTCACATCGGAAAGGAGGCCAACGAGCTCGAGCGAGGGACGGAGGGAGTCGGTTCCTCAGATCCGCAGGAGTTCGACCGGGTAGACGACCTCTGCCAGGACCTCGGATACTGGCTCGCGAGGGTCAATCTAGGTGATTTGGCGAAGCTGGTTGACATTGAGGAGCGTTTGCTTCGAAAGTACCGGAGTGGGGAGCGACGCCCTCGGCCGGCACAGCTTCGATTGGTTCGGTGGGGAATCGCGAGAATCGCGGCGGGAGAGACTGCACAGGCATGAGCATCCGCAACGCGCAGGAGCGAGTCTTGGTAGCAACGGGCTCTCTCGGCCAATCCGCAGATCGAAGCAACTGTGGGCCCAGCCTCGCGCGTGGTGCGCATCGATGCGATCGATCCATGTGGGTCCTACGAAGAACTAGTGGCAACGCCCGCATGAGTGGGACGAGGGCAACGCATACCCAATAGACTCAATGACTAATCTCACTTCCTACAGGCGGCTTCGCATGACCATTACGCTCGCGGTTCTGCTGTCCTCGATCCCGCTTCTCCTTCTAGCAACGAACCTCGCCGCAGCACAGCTGATGGGAATAACTACCGCAAAGTCGCTCAACGTTCGTGTAGAGCCTGCCGGTGGGATTGTTGATTCTCTGTCGTTCGGAACAGTGGTGTTCATCAGCGATTCGAAAGAGAAGTGGCTGCGCGTTGTATACGTCAAGAGCGGTGAGACTAAGTCTGGGTGGATATCGTCGCAGTACGTGCGATTGGTAAAGGGTGGTGCGGGCACATCCGACTGTGAGACTGAGTACCGATCGGGCGCTGAGGTCTGCCTCGAATCGGTTGACGCATCACTTGAGTGCAGGAAATCGCTTCTTGGCGATGAGTATCAAGGCTGCGAGGTGGCCTTGGAGTACGAACTATCAACAGACTACAAGGGCACATCAGGTCTCAATGTCGATGTATCCTGCGAGTCTCAGATCAACTACAAGGGTCGAAACACGTACTTCCGGCAAAGCGGGTCTGACTACTCGTCGGAGAACCACACTCTCTACGCCCACTCATCCGAACGTGGATCTGCGTACCACAGTTTCAGCTTCGGGGTTTTCGCAGAAGTCTACGAAGTCAAACTGGAAGATGCTTCGTGCAGAATAGATGGCGTTGAGCTCTGGTAGAGATCAGCGAACTGCCAAGAAGTGCTGCTATCAGCAGCGACACGGAGATCCCGCAGCAACACTAGATTCAGTGGCTGAGAGACCGCTGACTTGTGCGACTGCAACAAGTAGAACCAACGGCGAAAGAGCACCGGGGATGGCCCGCGACAGATTTAGCAGGTCGAGTAGGGGCGTGAACCCGCGTTACTCCCGGTGAACGAGGTAGCCAGTGGATGGATCGACCTTCATCGACTCGGTGGTGTGCTCATATACAAACCTCCGGGACTGCGCTTGGCTCAGCCGGTATACGAGATCCCAGAACGGCATCGGGTGATTGACGTGCGGTTCAGAGTGTGATCGCACCTGCTCACAGAACAACTCCCCCCACCCCGCGCCCTTGAAACTAAAGTGGTGCGTTTGAAGCATCGCTTCGAGTTCCTGGGCCGTCTCGCACGCGGGCATACCCTCCTGAATCGCGCCGGCTGGGAACTCCACGTCGGGCGATCGCTCTATCCAGAGCCGACGGAGCGCTTCGAGACGATCAGTGTCGGTCGCATCTACCCCATACTCGAAATCTGGCTCGGACACCGCGAACCCCAGGGACAAGAGGTTGTCTTCGGCCAGGAGCCTTGCCTCTCGGATACGGTCTTCCCGATCTCCGTCGAGCACCATCGCAGAAAAGACCCGATCTCTCTGATGTTCCCGAAGGAGATCTTGCAAACGGGGTGTCGAACCTTGGCCGTGCAGGTCAACGATCGATATGGGGCCATCCTCGGGGAACAGGTGTCTTAGGGCACCATACTCGGTAGCGCCTTCGACGTAGCAAACGGCGCGAATGCCGAAGTCAAGGCCGTAACTCCGAACGAGCCGATGCCGGGCCTGGCGGTCGTCGAAAAGTCTGTTTGTGCCACAGGCTGTCACCTTGGATTGCTCGATTCGGCCGATCGGATAGATCGCGTCTTCTTCAGGGAACTTCTTGTCAAATGCTGACTCAGCAACCCGCCGGATGGATTCTGCCATCTCAAGTAGAAACACCGCGTGCGCAGTGCGACCCCTCAGTGCGCGGCGCTCCTGATCATTCATGAGCCGACAGAGGCGAACGACCGTAACGTTGGGTTCAAGCGAATGAGCACGATCGCCCAAGTTGGCCCTTTCTGCCTGGATCACCTCCTCTCCGATCTCCTGAAAGACGCCGTTGAGTACATCGCTGTACTCGGTCAAGACGGCTTCATGT
>JANQQY010000503.1 GCA_028284845.1 Spirochaetales bacterium | reverse complement strand
AACCCGGACCAATCGCACGCAGAGGTAGCGGACGAGCCGGTCTCTTCAAGAGAGGACAAGGTGACAAAGCCCTCGCACTCCGGCGGGGACGGCGAACCGAACAAGACACCCGAAGCCCGCAAAGCGGCAGCGCTCATAGCGAAGAAGAGACTCAGATTCGACGCCTCAGCAAGTGAAGTCGGGGACGTAAAGCGTGCCGCACGTGGGGAAGACCAGACTTCGGCATCCGACAAACTTGAAGCGAAGACCACCCGGGTCTCGGAAAGCCGCATCGACATTGAGGTCCCGCTTGCGTCGCCGAAGGTGGAAGGCGAGGAGATCGACGCCTCGACACAAAAATCACCAAAATTCGATTCGCTCTCTCTATCCCGATCCGGCGCAGATGGGCACGCGACCGATCCGATTGCCGTGACCGATGCCCGTGACCGGAAGAGTGATCCAAAACCGGCATCATCTGAAGTACGACTCACAGCATCGTTAGCGGAGGAGGGGGATTCGAGCGTTCGTAGCGCGATCGACTCGAAGGAGTCGGTCGAACGAGACACCGCCACCGAACCCACGCCCGCTTCTACGCCCAAGCATCGGGAGATGGGCAACCAGGCGCCTGGCGGGGAGAATCGGAACGGATCACAGGCCGGAGAGAGTACTCCAACCCAGGGCCTTTCCTCGCAGACCGTCGACTCGGGCGATGGAAGCGCCGACGCCCGACCGTTCGAGAGCATTACTACACAATCACAGAGCACCATTCGGACGTCGGTGCAGACAAACGTCACCTTGGCTCAGAACTCGAGCACCCTGCGTGCTGCTCTGAACGAAAGTCTCAACGCTGAGATCGTTCGGTCTGCTCGAGTCGTCGTTCGTGGTGCAGAAGCTGGTGAGATTCGGTTGAACATCAAGCCTGAAGAGTTGGGCAGAGTTCGAATCGCGTTGAATATGCGTGATGGGCATATAGCCGGACGCATAATTGTCGAGAATCAAAGTGTGCGCGAGGTCTTTGAGCAGAACATGGCTCAACTCGAGAAGGCATTCGCTGAGAGTGGGCTCGCCGCTGACGGAATCGAGGTCACCCTGGCAGATGCGCGCGCAGAGAGCGACGCGGAACGCGGCCAGGAGCATCGTTCCGGATCCCGGGTTGCGGATCGGTTCGATGAATCGGTGCCGCTCATTGAGATGTACGAAGAACGCCACGAGCTCGTGGACGTGATGGCATAGGAGTTGTGATGGACGGTTTTAGTGTTCAAATGGCTGCTTCCGACGTGGAGCGACTACGTGCGCAGAACGAGAGCTTCAATGCGGCTCTGAACAATACTCGCGTCGCTCAAAACGAGCTTGGACAGGATGAGTTTCTGAAGATTCTCATCACGCAGTTGACGAACCAGGACCCAACTTCGCCCATGGAAGATCGCGAGTTCATTGCGCAGATGGCGCAGTTCTCAACGCTCGAGCAGATGACCAATATGAGCGACGAGTTCGCACGGCTTGGCCAGATGCTCAGCTCCGGACAGGCGGTCTCGCTCCTTGGAAAGAGCGTCGACATACTCACAAGCGGTTCATTTGTTACTGGAATCGTGGAAGAGGTGACCGGCGGCGACTACCCGCAGGTCCTTGTTGGTGGAACCTATTACGACTACGCAGATGTACAACGAGTTCGCGCATTCGCGAACGAAGGGGGAAGCAACCTATGATGAGAAGCCTCTATTCTGGAGTAAGCGGCCTCCAGAATCATCAGATTCGGATGGACGTGATTGGTAACAACATCTCGAACGTCAACACGACCGGATTCAAGAAGGGCCGGGTCAACTTCCACGACATGATCAGCCAGAGCCTCCAGGGTGCGGCCCGTCCGAACGAGCGCGTCGGTGGTGTGAATCCACGCCAGATTGGACTCGGGATGCAGATCTCCTCGATCGATACCCTCTTCAACCAAGGGTCGCTTCAGACGACCGGAGTGAAGACCGATGTCGCCATTCAGGGCGAAGGGTTTTTTATCCTCCGGGAGGGTGACGTAGACATGTACACCCGCGCCGGTGCGTTCGCGCTCGACGCAAATGGTACCTTGGTGAATCCTGCGAACGGAATGCGCGTGCAGGGGTGGGAGGCGGAGACCGAAGGCTCGCTCACCTTTATCAACACGAGCGGCACGCCCGGCGATCTTATCATTCCAATAGGAGAAAAGGACGAAGCACGAGCGACCACGACGGTGTTCGCCGCGAGCAACCTCTTTAAGGGAACGCCGGTCATACCACCGGGTGCCAGCGAATCGGAAATCGCCGACGGGACTCGTGAGATCACCAAGGAGATCTACGACGCCTTTGGCGGAACACACCAACTCCGAATCGACTACACGAGGATCGATGGGTCGCCAAACCAATGGCTCGCAACGGTCAGCATCAACGCAGACACAGAGAGCCCCATTCAGCCGACGGTCTCGGTTGGCGGCATTCAGTCGGCGGACAACACCTACGTGGTTGAATTCGACAATATGGGACGGCTCGCCCTGGCTTCGAACAACGGAGGTGGGCTTGACTCCGACGGCAACGTCCTGATCGACGTCGCCTTCCTCGTACCGGATACATCGATCCCCGCAGACCCCATCACTGGTCTGACCGAGCCTCCGGTCACCCAGACCGTCTCCGTCGACATAGGAGCGGTTGGTGCGATGGAAGAGAGCACCACCCAGTTCAATAGCGAGAGCACCAACAAGATCGTTCGCCAGGACGGTTACGGGCTGGGCTATCTGGAGGACTTCCGGATTGACCAGAGCGGGATCATCACCGGCATCTACTCGAACGGAACGAACCGGCCAATCGGCCAGCTGGCGCTCGCGGGATTCACCAACCCCGGCGGGCTTGAGAAGGCCGGTGACAACACCTTTGTCGTCTCCATCAACTCCGGCGAGCCGCTCATTGATCCTCCCGGTGCAGCGGGCAAGGGAAGCATCATCGCCGGAACCCTCGAGATGAGCAATGTCGATCTTGCCGAACAGTTCACCGACATGATCGTGACACAGCGAGGATTTCAGGCGAACTCCAGGACGATTCAGACTTCCGATCAGATGCTTCAGGAAGTGTTAACTTTGAAGCGATAAAGGAGTGGTTCGGCTAGATGATCAAAGTCACTCGGCTGGATGGTCGTGAGTACTATGTCAATCCCCATCAGATCGAGTACATAGAGTCGAACCCTGATACAACTCTTACTATGCTCAGTGGAAAGCGTCTGGTGGTCCGTGAGGACTACCAGACTGTTTTTGATGAGATCGTGTCGTACCGTCAGCTGATCGGCGCGTTCAAGAATGAGGGGTAGATAGTGGATCTTGGAACGATCGTCGGCCTTCTGGCCGGCTTTGCTCTTATTCTGGTCACCATCATCACCGGCGGCGCAGGACTCGGAAACTACGTCAGCGTGGGCTCCGTTGTCGTCGTTGTTGGCGGTTCGTTTGCCGCGATGCTCGTTGCGAATCCGCTGGCTCGAATGCTCGGAATCGTGAAGTACATTCGGATCGCTCTGCAAACGCCGGACTGGCAGGAAGAGAAGATCATCTCAGACCTGGTCGCCTTCAGTGAGCGAGCGCGACGTGAGGGTCTTCTCGCCCTTGAGGACAATCTTGACGAAGTCGAGGACGAGTTCATGCGGAAGGGAATCCAACTTGTCGTTGACGGTACCGATCCGGAGATCATCAAGAGCATCCTCTATCACGACCTCAACGAGATTCAGAGTCGACATGAGAGCGGCATTAAGATATTTGACGACTGGGGCAAGATTGCGCCGGCCTTTGGTATGATCGGCACCCTGATCGGGCTTATTCAGATGTTGGTCAATCTTGGTGGTGATGCCAGTATCATCGGTGCCGGTATGGCGGTCGCGCTGATCACCACCTTCTACGGAGCGATCCTCGCGAACCTTGTCTTCCTGCCGTTCAAGACAAAACTTGAGGACCGGGACAAGGAAGAGACGCGGGCCAAAGAGATCGTGATTGAAGGGATTCTTTCAATCCAGTCCGGTGACAACCCCCGGATTCTTCTTGAGAAGCTGATCAGCTTCCTCCCGCCAACGCAGCGTGAGGTGTTGAGGCAGGAGTCAGCGCAGAACTGACCCCCTGGAGTAGATAGATGGCAGGAGATCAAGGAAAGTGCAAAAAATGCCCCCCTGAAGGCGCCGCGGACTGGCTCCTCACGTACGGGGACATGGTCACGCTGCTTCTTACGTTTTTTGTGCTTCTCTTCACAACCGCAACGATTGACGGTGAGCAGCTTCGGCTTATTCTCGCCGCATTCCCCGGACTCGGAAACTACACGGGCGGGAACACCTTAGAGGCAGGTCCGCTGGCCGAGCTCGGTAACACCATTGAATCACTCCCCTCAATGGAACAGGGCCGGGCACTCAGCGAGGCCCGTCGCGAAGCGGTGAGCATCTTCGAGCCTGAGATTCGCTCGAACCTCGTCAGGATCACGGAAGACGAACGGGGTCTTGTGATCACGCTTGCGAGCGACGCCTTCTTCGCAAGCGGTTCCGCAGATGTCAACATAGAGCAAACGCGCGAGGTCCTTCAAAAACTGAGCCAGTTGCTCAATGCCGACGAGCTCTCGTCGCGGACGTTCAGACTCGAGGGCCACACCGACGACATCCCTGTGGGTCCCGGTGCGGCCTTCGCATCGAACTGGGACCTCGCCTCTGCGCGGTCGTCCTCAGTTCTGCGTTACCTCGTTGACTATGGGGTTGACGAGTCCCAGTTTCAACTCATGAGCCGCGGCGAGTTTGCGCCGCTCGTTGACAATGCGACGCCAGAGGGACGCGCCTACAATCGGCGTGTCGATGTGATCATCCTCACTGAAGGCACCTTGTAAGCCGATACACTCAATAGGAGACTCCCATGGCTGATGAGATGTTTGACAGTGATGAAGACGTTGTAGGTGCCGAGGAAGCGCAGTCAGGCGAGAAACGAGTCGGATTCCTTTCCGGCGTCCTGATTCAGGTCCTCAAATGGGTCGGGATCATTCTTGGTGCGGTCATCTTCATCGTTACCGTCGTTGTCGTGACAGTGAACTTCTTAAATCGTGGGAATGTCAGTCAGACGCGAATCCCTACGAGCGAGGAGTACCGGTCTCAGGTGCCGGAGTACGTCTGGTTTGAGCAAGTTGGAGAGCTTCGCGGTACCACCGGCGATGAGGTGCGAACCACCTACATCATCGAACCGTTCCTTGGGTACGACGGCGAGAACACAGACCTTACAACGGAGCTGATCAACAGACGAATCCAATTTGTCGGCATCTTCAATGATTACTTTGGTGCCAGAACGACTGCGGAACTTGAGGGTCAGGCAAACAAGGAAGCGGTAGAAGCCGAAATCCGAGATCAGATCAACCGTATCCTGCGAACCGGTCTGATTGAAGACATCGTATTTGGTAGTTACCAGTTCCTTCCGTTCTAGGACACCGGCCAACGAGGGATTGCTATTCTTGTTGAACTGTGACACTATAAGGACGGAGGGGAACTGATAGAATGACAGAAGTTCTATCCCAAGACGAAATAGATCAGCTGCTAACGGCGATCTCGTCTGGGGACATGGAAACTGATGAGATTCCTCAGCCGGCCGATCAGCGCAAGATCAAGATCTATGACTTCAAGCGGCCGGACAAATTCTCCAAGGAACAGCTTCGTACCATTAACATGATGCACGAGACGTTTGCGCGTCTCACGACCACTTCCATGAGTGCGCAGCTTCGAAGCCTCGCGCAACTCCACGTTGCATCCGTAGACCAGCTTACCTACGAAGAGTTCATTCGTTCGATCCCGAATCCTACGACACTTGCCGTCATTAACATGGATCCGCTCAAGGGTTCTGCGATCCTCGAAATCGACCCCGCCATCACCTTTAGCATCATCGATCGACTCTTTGGTGGTCAGGGTGAAGGCACCAAGGTCTCCCGAGAGCTCTCAGAGATTGAGACTTCCGTCATGGAGGGGATCATCGTTCGGATTCTTGGGAGCATGCGCGAAGCGTGGAACCAGGTGATCGACCTCAGGCCGCGCCTTGGTCAGATCGACACGAATCCTCAGTTCGCGCAGATCGTCCCTCCAACCGAAATGGTTGTTCTTGTCACCCTTGAGACGAAGGTCGGTGAGGTAGAGGGAATGGTCAACTTCTGCATTCCCTATCTCACGATTGAGCCGATCATCAGCAAGCTGAGCGCTCAGTACTGGTACTCGTCGGTCCGACGCGGAACGACCACGGAGAACCTCAACATCCTGCGCGAGAAACTCGCAACCGTGGCGGTTTCCGTTGTTGCCGAAATCGGCAGGATGGATCTGACGGTGGGTGATGTACTCAGCCTGCGTCCGGGCGACGTCATCCGTCTGCCGAACGTTCGAACGAGCGACCCGTTCTCGCTCAACATCGGAAACCGACAGAAGTTCCTCTGCCGACCCGGACAGGTCGGTAACAAGCTCGCCGTGCAGATCATCAAGCAACTCGAAGACATCGAACAGGAAGACTTCGAAGAGCTTGTCGCGGACGAAGGAGAGTAAGATGAGTGATGGATCCCTTTCCCAGGACGAAATTGATGCATTGCTACAAGGCACCGGAGGCATGGACTTTGATGCCGGCCCAACGACTCCTGCGCTGACCGACCAGCAGCTTGGTGAGTTCGCGCAGCTCGTTCAGGCGACGGTCGACGGACAGGAATCGAATCTCTCCCTGCTGGTAAACAACGAGGTGAAGATCGATCCTCCGACTGCGGAACTCACAGACGGAGAAGGATTTACACCGACGCTTCCCGGGCAGGTTGTTCAGATTTCGATTCCGTTGACAGAAGGCGCGCCCGGGCACCATTCGTACATCTTCTCTGATGACGCCGCGATCCGTGTTGCCGGCCCCATGATGGGCCAGGAAGGCGTGGAACTCGACGATGCAGCCGTCAGCGCCCTCCAGGAGGCGTTTAGTCAGATTGCCGGTCCCGTCATCACTGCTCTTGGGGATCGTGCGGGAACGACGATCATGAACGATCCGCCGTCCGGTCAACAGGGTGACGGATCGTCGGTAAGCCTGCCCGCGGGGCAGTTCGTGAAGCTGACGTACAACGTTACCATTGATGCCCAACCTCCGATCGAAGTCTACGAGATCTTCGATGCTGCGGTCGTTCAG
>JANQQY010000498.1 GCA_028284845.1 Spirochaetales bacterium | reverse complement strand
CGGGATCAACTACCGGGCGCTGGCGGAGATTCACCAGTTCAGCTCGGTGAAAGATCTGAGCAGGTGGATCGAGGGCATCGCGGAGCGCTATGTGCAGTTCGTCTTTGACGTCCGGCACGCGGGTCAGAGCGACACGATCATCCGCGCCTCCCGGGCGATGCGGCGGCGACTGGGCGAGAAGATTGGGCTTGAGGAGATTGCTGCGGAAGTCCATCTAAGCCCGGCCTACTTCTCCCGTATCTTCAAGCAGGAGACCGGGGAGAGCTTCAGCTCGTATCTCGCCTCTCTGCGCGTCGAACGGGCAAAACACCTCTTGAAGAACAGCGACGAGACGCTCCTCTCCATTGCGATGAGTGTGGGTTTCTCAGATCAGAGCCACTTCTCTCGCGTGTTCAGGGAGCGCGTGGGAACGACCCCGGCGAGGTATCGCGGGCAGGACCTCCAGTTCCCATCGGATTCCCACGAGATTCACGATTAGCAGCAGATGGAATCGCGATGTTGTCAGGAACCGAATCGCCACACGGTTCGCTGCTCATATGGTCGCTCGGGACCGTAGATGATATTCCCAAGGCTCGGGGTACGTACCGCGTCAGGGTAGTCCTGAGCCTCAAAGCAAAAGCCGTCAAACTCCCCGTAGGTACCGCCGCCACGCGCCGACGATTCGGCAAGATGTACCCCGGTATAGAACTGAACGCATGACGATGTGGAAAGGACTTCGAGCGAGATGCCTGTCGCCTCAGATCGTGCACTCGCCGCGAGAGCGAGGCGCCGGCCTGCTTTGGCCTCGCCGGCGGGTCGGCGAACAATGTAGTTGTCGCCGTGCCGTTGGTTTACCTTCGGCGCGACCTTCCGAATGGCGGTGAACGAGCGGAGATCCGCCGCGGTGCCATTTACTCGTTCCGCCCGTCCCAGGTGACCCATGCGGTCGTCTGTGGGCGTGTAGGTGTCCGCGTAGATGGCGACCGTGTGGTCAAGAACGGACACCCCGGAGTCCGCGCCGTTCAGATTGAAGTAGGCGTGCTGAATCGGGTTGAGGGGTGTGTCCATAGTGACGGAGATGTCTATCTCGACGACGACCTCGGGTGCACCGATCGGTGTGATGTACCGAACGCGGACATCGGCATCACCGGGAAGTCCGCAGTCGCCGTCAGGACTGTGAAGAGAAAACATGAGCGCAGGTCCGCGAGGATCGTCAACGGCACTGCCGCTCCAGATGCGTTTGTCCATCGCCGACGATCCGCTGTGCAGGGTATTGGGTGGATCGTTCGGTTCGAGTTCGTAGTGGGTCCCGTTGATGTTCACCTGAGCGCCGGTGATTCGACCCGCGACTCGCCCGGCAATCGCCCCTATAAACGCGCTCCCCCGCAGATATCCATCGAGCGAGTCGTAGCCGAGGGCGATGTTTGTGGGCGACCCGTCCGCAGCGGGCACAATCAGGTCGGTGATCGAGGCGCCGTACTCCATTGCGGAGAGGCGAATCCCAACGTCGTTCTCTATGGAGAAGCGTCGAACATCTCCCACGAGGGTGGACTCAGGAATGGATCGCGACCACGGAGTGGACGAGAGACCAACTGGTGGCGTAACAACTCTCCCGAACCGCTCCGGTTTCATGGTTCGGTCATCACCCGCCGGCGGCGTTGAACTCTCGAACGGTATCAATCATCGCCGCCACGTTCTCAATCGGCGTCTTTGCCTGGATGTTGTGGATCGTGTTGAAGACGAACCCGCCGCCCTTGGAGAAGATCTGCAGCTTCCGCATAACCTCGGACTTCACCTCATCCACTGTGCCAAAGGGAAGGATCTGCTGTGTATCAACACCCCCTCCCCAAAAGAGCACGTCATCACCGAACTCACTCTTCAGGAACTCAGGGTCCATTCCCGCGGCGGAGGTCTGAACAGGATTGAGAATGTCAAACCCGGCCTCAATGAAGAGCGGGATGAACTTGGGAATCGACCCACAGCTATGCTTGAAGGTCGCCCACCCCGTGTTCTCGTGGATCCAATCATTGAGCTTCTTGTAGTGCGGCGCATAGAGATCGGTAAAGGTAGCAGGCGAACAGAACGAGCTATCCTGCGTGCCAAAGTCGGTACCACAGACAAAGAGTGCGTCGATGAGTTCTCCGCAGGTTGCGTTCAGCTTTTCGAGATTCTTGATCGCGATCTCGTACTGGCGTTCGAAGACTTCATAGACGTAGTCCCGGCGTGCGACCGTTGACATGTACCACTCGGCTATGTCCCGGATGCCCTTCGGATGCTTCAGGAAGGCGGCCGGAACAAGAGCGATGTCGCCCAGGCCGGTACCTCCCACATTCGAGATGGTGAAACGCCCTGCTGCGTGATGGATCTCGGCCTGCGACCGCACAAAGGCAAGTGTGTCATCCGAGATTGGTTTGAACTCCTCCAGATTGTCTTCAACGTTGAGATCTGCGTCGTCGTCAGGCAACGGGTCCTGTCTCACAATCGTGTCAAAGAAGTACCCGCTCGCCGGCATCTTCGCGCTTGCCGGTGCATCCAGGTCTCCTTCCGGGTAGAGGTAGACAGTCCCGTCATCGGCCGTCGTGGTGTTCATTTCACCCGGGATCAGGACCTCCTGTCCCCACGGTGTCCGCCATTCCTTCCAGTTCTCATTCTTGAATCCAAAGAAGGTAGAAGGACCATTCGCCGCTCTGACATCTGTCCCAAGAATCTCGGCGAGGTCGTCATCCACCCTGCCAAGACATTGGTACGGCTCGTGCATCTTCACGAGGATCTTCTCAAGGCCGAAGTGCTCACGAAGACGCTCCACAACACTGATATGGATCCCGGAGACCGGTGTAGCGTCAAAGTCGATTGCCACTCGATCAGGCGTCTCATGTCGCAAAGCTGTCTTGACTCGCTCCCGTGACGTCATAGTCGTATCTCCTCTTCCTGCACTGTACCACCTGCGGCGTAGGCCATGATGGTCTCCTCGTCAATCTGGTCGTGATCGAGTATAGCGGTGACT
>JANQQY010000438.1 GCA_028284845.1 Spirochaetales bacterium | reverse complement strand
GGATCGCCGCCGGAGTGCGCCGGGAGGCGAGGGAGATGCATGTTGACGAGGAGGCTTTCGGTCTCGTTGTAGTTCCATGCGAGCGCCTGTGATCGGTGCGTTGATCGATCCTGAACGCGGAGCATCTCGTCAACGGTAGCTCGAGGAAGAACGGAGCCGTCCGGTGCTGCGATCTCGCCAAGGAAGCGTGCGAAATCGCGGACGGTCGTCCGTAGCTGTCCATCAGGGTAGGTTGCGTAGCCGTAGTGCGGGAGGCCAATCGGCCCCTCCTCCTGAAAGCTGTATGGAGTGGCGAGCGTGACCGGGTCGAGACCCTCGAGGAACCACGCCGATGAGTCCATCCCCAACGGCGTGAAGAGCTCCTGGTCGGTCCACTCATCGAACGGCTGTTCGGTGATGAGCTCAACGAGGTAGCCAATCAGCGCGAAGCCTACGTTCGAGTAGTCGTGTCGAGTGCCGGGTACGCGAGTGAGGAAGTTTGCCTCAGGATCGTAGTACTCCCCGCCGGGAATGAGGTAGCCGCGCAAAAGACGATCCAGGCTCACCGCTGAATCGCCGCCGCCCTCATCGATCGTGTAGAGAGCGTCGACCACCTCCCAGTTGTCGATGATGCTCGATGTATGGGTGAGGAGCATCCGTGCCGTGATTGGGATGTCGGCGTGGTTCGGGTTTTGCACGTCAAAGGGCAGGTAGGCGCTGATGTCCGAATCAAGGTCGATTCCGCCGCGGCTTTCGAGCAGTAGAAGCGCCGAGGCGGTCACGGTCTTCGACACGGAGGCAATCATGAAGCGAGTGTCAGCGGTGACGGTGCGCTCTGCATCAATATCGGCGTAGCCAAAGTAGCCCTCGTAGGTCAGCTCGCCCTCTTGAACGACCCCAACCGCCATTCCAGGAATCCCAGCCGCCGTCATCCGGTCTTCAAGGTAGGCATCGATCTCCGGCGGCCTTCGAAGCATCACGCATGAGGAGAGCACCATTCCAATGGAAATCAATGCGATCGCACCGGTCAGTGCGCGCCTTCTTCCGTGACGAATCATCCCGCCGAACATCAAGCCTCTTTGTTCCATACCGGCGAGCCTAAACGCAGTGGGCAGTGAAGAACAAGCTCGGATCTTGAGACAATCGATCACTCCTTTCATACTTCTCAAGAGCGGATCGTCACTGATACGGAGGTGCGGGGATGAAGCGGTGCCTTGTCTATGGAACTCTCCTTGCCACGCTTGCCGTCCTGCTTCTCTCATGCGCGCCTGACGAATCGGAGCGGGAGACCGAGCTTCCTCCCGTGCCGCCGGCAGCGGGGTCCGAGCAGACGATCGACCTTGTGGGAGAGGTCGCCTTTGTAGAGGGCTCGGCCCGCCGCATCCGGCCCGACCACGATGCGACCGATGTCGTCTTGGGTGACGCTGTTGCGGCATTGGATCGGATCGAGACCGATGACGACGGGTCTGTCGAGGTCACATCTGAGGGCGTGGGACGACTGCTCATTCGTCCGTCCACGACCGTCATCTTTGGACCCGCCGGCTCCACTTTTCAGATGAACCTTCGCGAGGGCGGCATCCTCGTCAGGGCAGGGGGACTTGCATCCGGGCGATCTCTCGAGATCGCCACCCCGACTCTTCAGGCCGGCGTTCGTGGAACCGAGTTTGAGGTCACCCACGATCCGGAGAGCGATACGAGCATCGTCTCCGTCGTTGAGGGTAGTGTGGTGATTCTCCCACCTGGTGTGAGGACCTCCACTCTTTCTGCTGCACTAGGCGATGAGCCGGAGTTGTTGGACCGTGTTCGGTCAACGCTCCAGGAGACCGGTGTCGTTCTCAGAGAGGGTGAGGAGATCGTCATTGGGCCAAACCAACGCGAGGAACTGGAGGAAGTTGCGGGATCGATTCTTGAGATCGTGCGAAGCTTGCCCGGAGCCTCTCCGGAGTCAGTAGAGGCAAGGATTGAGGAGCTTGGCGCTCTCAACCGATCGACGGCGCAATTCCTCGAACCAACTGGCGCGCAGGAGCAGCCTTCGACGGAGCCACCGCCGTCCGCTCCGCCGATCGCTCAGAGTGAGCCGCCGACACCAAGCGACCCGTCCATTGGGGTAGGCGCAGCTGAGCGTGCGTACGTCGAAGCGATGTCCTACTCGGTCGATCGGCGGATCGCCGCGATGTACTACCCCTGGTATCGGAACCCTGAGACCGACTCACTCTACGTTGGGTGGGATGATTGGGGCGCCGACCCGCCCGCCACCTGGGCGAGCGATTTTGAACCCATGCTGGGTCTGTACAGCTCGAACGACCCCGACGTCCGCGAGCAGCACATGCAATGGATCAGGCGCGCGGGCATCGGAACCATCGTTGTTCCCTGGTTTGGACCCGGTGAAGACTCATCGGAACTCGTTGAGCTTTTTGACCTTGCTGCTCGTTATGAGGTCGACATTGCGCTGCGCGTGGAGGGCGACGCTTCCGAACGACCATCGCTTCTGCCGCGATGGATTGATTACCTGCTTCGCGAGTTCGCTACGCGGCCAAACTACGCGCACCTACGATCGAGCGTGGACGCCGACACTCGTCCACTCGTGTTTGTGTTCTCTCCTCCCGCACCTTTCGATCGATGGTTCGACAGGCTCGAAACGGTTCGAACCCAGCCAGAGTATCCAGCTCTCGTCGCCGCGGGATTTGATCCGCTCGCAGTTACAGAGGGTGGCTTTGATGGCCTTGCCCTCCTGGCGATCCCGCGCGCGACCGAGTCGTCCTACGCATCCGGTCGACTTCTTCCTCCAGCGGCGCTCTTTGTCCCGTCGCTCACGCCGGGATTCGCCCGATACGCCGAGGTGGAGAACAGGACGCTGCGTTTTGGCGGTCTGCAAATGGATCGGCAGGTCGCCTGGGCCCTGAACTCGTCGGCTCCCCCGGCAATGCTATTGCTCACCAGCTTCAACCGATGGGACGAGGGGACACAGATTGAGCCGGCTGTGGAGAGCGATCGGGCACCGCTCGACTACGGATCTCTTGGACCGCTGGGATACCTCGACAAGATGAGGGAGACCGCACGCGAGTTCCTCGAATGGAATCCGGCGCCTCGAACACGACTTCGGTTTGTGGTGCGCTCAACTTCGGACTTTGCCGAACTTCGGCTCGATCGTGTCTCCTGGGGCGGTGCCGTCATTGTCGAGGCAACCGATCCGCCCGCGAGTGAGTTCTTCAATCCGGACACGAACATGTTTGTCTCCGAGCAACCTCTCCAGCGAGCGGAGGAGGGCGGTAGCGTGAGCCATACGTTCGAGATATCGGTTCCGGTGGCCGAGGTGTTTGAGTTTGGCCTCGTGAAGGGTGGCCTTGGTACGACCAGCGTAGAGGTCTACCGGGTTGAAGAGGTTGGTGTGCTCACGCTCCTTCGGGAGTTCGAACGAGGCGAAACGTTGGGGCTTGATGTCACCTGGTTTGAAGTGCAGGTCCAATAGACTCCCAAGGCCGATTTCGGACAGAGTGCGGTGAGGGCTTCAGATGAAACGAACTGCAATTGTCATTGGCGCCGGGGCAGCCGGGTTGACGGCCGCGTACACACTCAAGAGGCGAGGTTACGATGTCACACTTTTGGAAGCCCTTGATCGCCTTGGGGGGCGGATCCATGCCCTCACTGGTTTCGCCTCATACCCAATCGAACTCGGCGCGGAGACCGTGAACGGCTTTGGTCACCGACTTCATCGATGGGCTGCTCGAAACCGCACCGGTGTTTTGCGTCCCGACCTCCACGGACAGGAGTACTACTGGATCCACAACCGACTTCACACAGACGTCGAGTTCCGCGCACTTCCTGTCGCGGCCGAGGCAAACCGGCTCTGGTCGGCCCTCTTGAGCCACAAGGGTGACGAGATGAACGTCGCAGATTATCTCTTCTCCCGCGACGCCTCTCCGGAGGCCACGAGCCTGATCAAACAAAGGGTACACAGCCGAGTTCGCGACGACTCTCGAATCGGTGAGCGTGAACGGGATGAGAGAGCCGGTGATAGCGACCGAGTCCACGGAGGGGATCGCCCACCGCATGCGCACGGCGTACCTCCAGTGTTTTGCGCATGCGATCCGTGTTTTGGACGGCTGCATCACGACCGGCGTCGAGGTCACGCGGATAACGCATGAAGCCGATCGGGTCCGAGTCGCGAGCCGCGACGGGAGAGAGCGCACCTCGGACGTTGTGATTGTCGCCGTTCCGCTCCCGGTGATACAGCGACACGGCGTCGAGTTCGAACCTGCCCTGAGTGACGAGAAATCAAAAAGTATGACCCGGCTCGA
>JANQQY010000434.1 GCA_028284845.1 Spirochaetales bacterium | reverse complement strand
CGACTCGATTGAGTACCGCTACAGCTATCGCTGGCTCTTTGAGCTCATGAATCGGCTTGAGATCTCGCGTCTGCAACTGGGGAGTAGTTTTGAGTTCTTTCATCTGCCCGACTCCTACTTCGTTGATCTTCGAGCCGAGGCTCTCAGCCACGGGATCATCATCACCAGCTGCTTCACGGCTCACCGCGAGCTCGGCGGTTTTTTTATCAACGATGAGAGAGTCGTCGCGGTTGCGCGGGCCTGCTACGAGCGATGGATTGCGATTGGGGCTCTGCTTGGCGCGAACTACGTCGGTAGCAATCCAGGGGCGGTACTTCGGGATGAACTCGAATCGAAGGATGCGTGCAGTGCGCGCTTTCTCTCGCATCTCAACGAGCTGCAGTCGATCGCTCACTCCGCCGGGGTGACGGCTCTCTGTATGGAGCCCATGTCATGCGTCGCCGAGCCGCCAAGCACCCTGGACGAGATCACGCACTATGCGACTGCAACGTCGGGCTTTCACCGCGATCACCCGGACTCGACGGTTCCCGCATACTTCTGTGGCGACATTTCGCACGGCCTCGCCGACCGGGACGCCTCGATCGTAACTGACCACTGGACGCTCTTCGAACACGAGATCCCGTGGATGGCTGAGTTTCATTTCAAAAACACCGATGCCCGCTACGGATCGACCTTTGGCTTCGCGTCGGCCGATCGCGATCGTGGCATCATTGATCTCGTCGAGCTCCGCGAGATTCTGGCACGGCGCTCGAGCGATTTCCCGGTTGACGAGCTCGTCGGCTATCTCGAACTACCCGGGCCCAAGCTCGGTCGCGACTACTCGGACATGCTTCTCGCAGGGGAGATCGAGGCATCGGTCAGAGCGATCCGAGAGGTTTTTCCTGAGGTGTAGCGCGCCGCCCGATGGCGAAGTCCCGAGCACATAGCGGTAGAGAGAGCAGAGTTTGGCGAACCCGACCAAACCGCCCGTGCCACCACCGTGGGCTCGCCCGTCGGTCGTCCTTATAATTAGGCGTCTGCCGCCTGCAGAGCGAGGAACAAGCCGATGAGCACACCAAACGTCGTTCTCTTTTTCACCGATCAACAGCGATGGGATTCGGTCGGACTGCATGGGAATCCACTTGGTCTCACACCGAACTTCGATCGGCTGGCGGGCGAGGGCACCTTTCTTGCGAACAGCTTTAGTTGCCAACCTGTCTGTGCGCCGGCTCGATCGTGCCTTCAGACCGGGCTGTACGCTACACAGACCGGAGTGACGAGTAACGGCGCCATCCCGATGGACTCCTCGCTCAAGACCCTTGCCCATCACTTTAATGATGCGGGCTACCAGACCGGCTACATCGGCAAGTGGCATCTTGGCAAAGGGAGCGCGGTCGAAGAGGCAACACGCGGCGGCTACCACTACTGGCTTGGGGCAAACAGCACCGAGGCGATCAGTGATGCATACGACACGCTTCTCTACGATGGCGATGGTAAAGAGGTGCGGCTTCCCGGATACCGAGTGGACGCGATGACCGACGCCGCAATCCGGTACATCGATGAGCAGAAGGAGAACCCTTTCTTTCTCGTTGTCTCCTATCTCGAACCCCACCACCAGAACCACCGTGACGACTACGTGCCACCGATCGGAACCCGGCAGACCTATACCGGCGCCTGGACGCCCCCCGATCTCCAGCACCTTGGCGGCTCGAGCGCGTATCACCTTGGTGGTTACTATGCGACGATCAAGCGACTCGATGAGTGTCTGGGCAGAGTCTACGACGCTCTCTACAGCCTCGGTCTCGCCGACGAGACGATTCTCCTCTTCACCTCCGATCACGGCTGCCACTTCCGGACGCGGAACGAGGAGTACAAGCGATCGTGCCACGAGAGCTCGATCCATGTGCCGACGATGATTCATGGTGGGCCGTTCACCGGCAACGGCGTGCGCAAGGAGATGTTCAACATCCCCGATATCGCACCAACCCTATTGGACGCCTGTGGGATCGAACAGCAGGCCCCAATGAGCGGCAGATCAATCCTGCCTCGACTTGCTCATCGTGATCTCGACTGGCCCGATGATCTCTTTGTGCAGATCTCCGAGTCAGAGTGTGGCCGCGCGCTCCGGACGCACCGGTGGAAGTACGCCGTTCGTGCAGAGACTCTGGACGGGTACGACTGGGACAGCTTCCACTTTGACACGCGGGCAAGCGCGGAGACCTACTACGAGACCTTCCTCTACGATCTTGAGTCCGATCCCTACGAGCTTGTGAATCTCGTCGGCGCCCCCGCCTACCGAGAGCTCTGCGATCGGTTAAAGGGACGGCTTCTCGAGTGGATTCTGAAGGTTGAGGGCGAGAGACCCGAGATTGTGAATGCCAAAGAGAGAACCGCCTTTCAGCGGCAGCCGCTCCTGCCGCGACAGGTAGACGACGGAAAGAGCGTCTAGAAAACCGTCAGCTCCCTATCTGGTGAGGCGATACCGGAACGAACGCCGAGCGAGTCAAGATACTTCCTGCTGCTGCTATCCGACCTCCGGGAAGTACTTCCCTCCAAAGGTGTCGCCCTCGCTGATGCCGCTCTCTTTGATCATGTCGGTCAGCGCATGATTGGTACCGGTGTAGGTCGTTGTCGCGTCCATGTAGATGATCGCCACCCCATAGCGGTTCTCATCCGTGACATTTGCATTCGCCATGTGTGCGGTTCGGCCGTGGTGAAAGGTGCAGTCGCCTGCGTGGAGGGGAAGGGTGACCCGCTCGTCCCAGGCAAGATCTGGCATGAGGGAGAAGAGGCTGCCCGCGTCATTCAGGTTCTGTCTGTCCAGATCGTCGTATCCGTGCGACCCAGGGATGAAGGTCATGCATCCCCTCTCAACCGGAACGTCGTTGAGCGCGACCCAGCACGAGAGCGGGTTCGAGCCGTTGGCGTGAGGCCAGTAGGGCTGATCCTGGTGGAACTGGGTAGGGGTACTCGTCTTTGGTTGCTTGACCAGAAGATGATCGTGCCAGAGGCGAAGCTTCACCGCCGCGAGCCTGGACGCAATCGAGGTGATGTTCGGGTGGAGCGTGAGCTCCTTCATCGTCTCCGAGTCCGTCCATGTGTTCACGTATTGGCGGAACGCCTTTGCGTCCGGATTCCGATCCTTGAAGGTCGCCATGTGCTCGTCCGCGGCCTTTCGGAAGCGCTCTGCCTCCTCCTTCGTGATGATTCCCCGGACGCGGAGAAACCCGTTCTTCTTGTACGATTCAACATGCTCGTCGGTGATGCTGTTGGCATTAGCTGTAAATAGATCCATGACAAAAGTTTACAGATCCGCTCAAGAAAGGGCTTGAATCGGCTCAGGAAAAAGTTGAATGATTCCGGCATGCTGGCCCCCGACCACACCGTGGCGCAGGAGACCGTCCGCCTCTCCTCCGCTCGGCCCGTTCAGCTTGCTCGTCCGCGTGTCCAGGTCGATCGCATTCCACCTCACGATCACGACTACTTCGAGATCATCGTTGGACTCTCCGGCAGCGCGACGCATCGGGCGAACGAAGCCGAGGGTCCTATGGTCGCAGGCACAACTGCTATCCTTGCGCCACGTGACGTTCATGCGCTTGATGATTGCACGGACCTCACGGTGCTCAACATCTACTACCTCCCGGAGTGGCTTCTTATGGGCGGACTCGAGAACCCGCTCATCACGCGGCTCTTTGTTGATCCGGTGCTCCGTAGACGCGCCGTTCCCATTGTTTCGCTCACTTCGTCTGAAGTTGAATTGGTTCAGCATGAGGCGGATGACCTCCTTCGAGAGCTCGCGCTATCGTCGCCGTCGCGTACCTATCTCAAGGCGTGTCTTGCGAAGATTATGTCGGTGATCGCGCGCCGGGCCGAGCTGGACGGGTTCGACGCCGGAGAGCCTCCACGGCCGGAGGTGCGCACGCTCCTCGATGTGGTCGAGACGCAGGTCGCACGCGGTGCGCCGTTTACTGTGGCACCCGTCACCAATCGCTACCCGATTACCGGAGGGCATCTCGCGCGCCTCTTTCGAGAGGAGACCGGTGTGTCTCCGAGTGCCTACTACGTACGCCGGCGGGTCTACGCTGCAGCATCGCGGCTTCTCCACGATCCGGAAAGCGTGACGGCGATCGCCGCTGAGCTTGGATTTGCCGACACGGCCCACCTTACCAGGAGCTTTCGGGCGCAGTTCGGTGTCTCACCGCGGGAGTACCGGAAACGGTATCTGAGTTGATCCGCAACAAAGAGGCCGGCTACCGCGCGAACCGTACGATCTCCCAGACGACGAGGATTTTGAGGAGCTTCGGAAGATCGACAGGGAGTCGCTGCGTGACCCCACATGAAAGCTACGTAGAAAGCTTCAAAGTATTCATTTACATATTAAAATACATAACTGTATATTAATATTGCATCGGATACAGGAGGAGTGTGTGGCGACGTATGCGGTTGTAGGGTCGGGTCCGCTTGGAAGAGAAGTAGCGCGGTTGATGAGAGGGAGCGAACGCGAGGTTCGCCTGGTGAGTCGACACCCCGCTTCCATAGACGGCATTGTCTCGCGAGAGGCAGACGCTTTGGACAGAGATGCTCTCGTCGCGGCGCTTGAGGGTGCGGAGGTTGTCTTCAACTGTGCCAATGCTCCATACCATCGTTGGACTCTCGATCTGCCGCCTCTTTGGCGAGGGATTCAATCTGCGGCAACCGCGGTTGGCGCACGGCTCGTTCTTGGCACCAATCTCTACGCGCTTGGCGTCTCGGAAGCACCGCTTACGAATGAGAGTCAGTTTGCACCGTGCTCGGAGAAGGGTCGGGTGCGGGCGCTGCTCGAACAGGAGCTTCTTGATGCGGACAGATCAGGTGAACTTCAGGTTGCGATCGTTCGCGCCTCCGACTTCTACGGTCCGGAAGTTGCGGTCTCACAGATTGGGGACCGATTCTTCCCGCCGCTCCTGCGTGGAAAGCCGGCCGGCGTCGTCGGCCGGGCTGATACCCCTCACAGCTACGCTTATCTCCCAGACGTTGCCCGGACAATGGTTGCCGTCGGCCTGAACGCAGACGCCTTTGGCAAGACGTGGATCGCTCCACACGCTCCGCCCGTTACAGCCACCGAACTGGGGAGGGTCGCCGTCTCCGCCCTTGCCGGGATAGGCATTCAGGCGCCGGTCCCAACGGTGAAGCCGGTCACACGTGGCATGATCCGATTCGCCGGAATCTTCAACTCTGCTGCGCGCGAGCTGATCGAGATGTTCTATCAGTTCGATCGGCCGTTCACTGTGGATTCGGCGGACACAGAGCGCGAACTCGGCCTTGAGGCCACGACCCTTGAAGAGGGAATGCGGGCGACGCTCGACTGGTTCGCCGCGGAGCCCTCACGCGTGTGATCTGCTCCTTGACCCCGTTCCCACGTGCAGCTTGAATAGAACCTCATGGCAGATGAACTACGGCGGCGGCCGCCGCGTCGGCGGCTCACTCGTGCCGAGCAGAAGGAGCAGACTCGCGAACGGCTCCTCGAGTCGGCTCACGCGCTCTTCGCACTAAAAGGCTATGAGGGCGCTTCCATCGATGAGATCGCGGCCGACGCCGGCTACTCGCGCGGGGCGTTCTACTCGAATTTCCAGAGCAAGCAGCAGATCATGGGGGCGCTCATCGAGTCGGGCTTTGATTCCGACCTTGAGGGCATTGAGCGGATGAAGACACTCGAGGGCGAAGAGGCGCTCGAACAGGGGTTTCGTGAGTTGGCTCGTCACTACTCGAGTGACGCGCAGAATACGCTCTGGTCGCTGGAGTTCCAGCTCGCGGCGGTGAGGCATCCGGAGCTGAGAGACCAGTACGCGGAGCGATACGACAAGCTCAGACAAGGTGTTCGCGAGATGCTTGTGCGGACCTTTCGATCAGCCGGGCATTCGGACCCGGAGGCAACTGCTCGATTCGCAGATGTGTTTATCGTTATCCTGAGCGGCCTCAGTCTCATGAAGCTGATCTATCCGGATACGTTCTCAGAGGATCTCTTTGGCGACGCATTCCTGGCGCTTGTCCGAGGCATACCCCAGACCACAAAGAGATAGGTTCGGTCGGTGGGCGTGCTATGTTCTCAGAGGTGAACACTGCCCACGCGAAGCAGCTTGCCCTGCTCCTTCTGACGCTTCTCTCTCGCCCGATCGTTGCTCAAGACGGCGACTCTGATGCCGGACAATCGGTCTCCAGCGGTGCGGAACTCCTCACCTTGTCTGAGGAGATGCTGGCCGAGGTTGAAGGGATCGGCACGATCCGATTGTCGCTCGATGAGCCTTTCCACCACTATGGGGAGAACGGCTATCCCGAGACTCAGGCGGGGCGCCTTGTGGTGGAGTCGCATGACGACGGGCCAATCGTAACCTTACAGAACGACCCGCTTCCCTTTCTGCTCTACGCCCAGTACTCGAACCGGCAACGAGATGCGGTCTTCTTGTCCCGAACCGGCGACCGAGAAGATGTCTTGCCGAACGGCGACCTTGTCTCGATCCCCTTTGGCTATGGCTCGGTCAAATTCAGCACCGTCTACGTTTCAATTGTCGAGAGTCTCGTCGTGCCGCACTTCAGCGACAATCAGAAGGAGTACCTCGAGTTTCCGCTGATCGATCTCTACCTGGGCGGCAGTCTCGGTTTGACCGGCGCCGCTGTAGGTCTCCGGTATGTCTACGCAGAACGGTTCGTGGCCCACGCCTCGACCGGATACAATCCGTTCGTAAGCCCCGGCGGAAGCGGAGTCTTGAACCGATTTATCGTTCCCTTCCACCTTGGAGCCGGCTTCCGGTTCCCGAGTCCACTCTCATTTCTACGTCGATCGAATTGGACCGTTGGCGGCGACCTTATGCTCGGTCTGGGTGATCGTGACGGAGATGCTGCGACTGCGAGCGGAGTACTCGCACCAGGCGTCTTCCTCGATGTGGAGCTTGTCCTCTTTGATGAACGCGGACTCGAACGAGATTTCCGAAACGATCCCCGCCCGTACAATTACAACGTCAACGCGCTCCTCTTTCGGGTTGCCGCCTATGCCAACCTCGCAGGAGTGACCGAACCCGGGTGGTTCTACCCAAGCTTCAGCATTGGCTATCAGTTCAACGTGATTGGTCCGCGGATTCCGGAGCACGAGTTCAAGGAGACCCGGATCCTCTACGTGGCTGACATCTATGCCGAGGATCTTCGTGAACAAGCGCGGCGCCGCGAGGAACGAGCGAACCGATGAAGCCGCGCGCTCGCCGACGAAACGGTGACGCATTCCCGGCGCGGCCGTCCCGGCCTCTGATTCTGTGAGGCCTAAAGCGTCGATTGAGGCAGCGAGACACCCGCAGCACCCTGGTTGCTGCTCGACGTACCCGCAGCCCCGCCAGAGCCAACACCCAGATCGGGACTTCCAAAGTTCGTCGTATTGGTTGTCCCAACGAGAGTCAGAGCGATCGAGGGACCTCCATTGCCTCCGGCGCCGTCTCCGCCCCGGCCGCCGGATCCACCGTCACCACCATTGCCTCCGGCACCGACTTCTCCGGTGCACACTGTCGCGCCCAACGCGCCACTTCCTCCTGCGCCCCCGGCAGCACCGTCGCCACCATTGCCTCCCCGGCCGCCGTCTGAACTTCGAATCACGACATCTGAGTCGATCACCGGCGAGCCCGAGTCGACGAGGAAGACTCCGAAGGATCCGCCGCCACCCGTCCCACCGGTTCCTCCGGTGCCGGCCGCGCCGCCACCACCACCACCGCCGCCACCGTTGCCTGGACCGTCATCCACGCATACAAGGCTACCGG
>JANQQY010000418.1 GCA_028284845.1 Spirochaetales bacterium | reverse complement strand
GCTTGAACAGGCCTCCGATGTTGTAGCTCAGTGGGACAAGATCAAGCGGGATCAAGAAGGAAAAGGAAACGGTCGGTCGGCTCTGTCCGGTGTCTCAGATGGAGTCCCCTCTCTTGAACGCTCCAACGAGTTGCAAAAAAGGGCTGCAAAAGTCGGATTCGATTGGCCTGAGATAGAAGGTGTGTTCGAGAAGATTTCCGAGGAACTCTCTGAAGTTCGTGCGGAGATGAACGATAGTACGAGGGCATCCGATGCCGATCACCCCAGCTCCGACTCGCGAGATGTTGAGCAGCAGTCGCTCGCGTTGGAGTCCGAGGTCGGAGACGTATTGTTCAGCGTCGTTAATCTATCGCGATTCTTGAGGATCGACCCGTCGGTGGCCCTCCACCGCGCAAACGAGAAGTTCAAGAGTCGGTTTGAGAAGATGGAGACGCTCGTGGAGGAGCGCGGCGAGCGCATGGTGGAGATGGACGTGAGTCGCCTCGACCATTTCTGGGAGGAGGCAAAGCGCAACACGCCATGACCGCGCGACACCGGACGTTGCATCGATGCCGGTGGTGCTCGCTTGGGATCTCCCCCGGGTCAATACCGGTAACGGTGCTGAAAGACACTCATCAGTAAGCCCACTCCGATGAGTGCTGTCCACAGCGATGACCCGCCGTAGGATAGAAAGAGCAGCGGAATTCCCGTTATCGGCATCACCCCAATCGCCATTCCCACGTTCACAAAGACGTGGAAGAAGATCATCGTGACGATTCCTGCGGAGACGTACGACGCGAAGTTGTCTTTAGCCTTTGCGGCGATGATAAGTCCGCGCGCAATCAGAACCGAGAAACAGGCAAACACTCCCAATGCGCCAATGAAGCCCCACTCTTCGGCAAGGATCGAGAAGATAAAATCGGTGCTTTGCTGAGGAAGGAACTGAAGGTGACTCTGAGTTCCCTCAAGCCATCCTTTCCCGGAAACTCCGCCGCTTCCGACGGCCGTCACACTCTGAATGATGTTCCATCCAGCACCTCTTGGATCAACATACGGATCAAGGAAGACGATCAGTCGCATCAGCGCGTGGTTTGGAAGCACACGTCTTCCCACGAACGATCCGGCGATTGAAGCAATGGGAATTGCCGCGCCGTAGATCACCCAACGAAAGTAGGAGCGCTTGAGAGCCGCCATACCAACCACGCCGATCGCGGCGATTGCGAGGAATCCACTTCCAAGTGCAAGCAGGGTTCGGGTGTTGGACAAGGCAGTCCCTATTAGGCGGTCGGTGGGTTGGAAATCAGAGACCCATGTCGGGATCACGGTGAGGACAATCGTCAGTAAACCGACGGTGACGATAAAGAGCACATGTGACGTTCTGGCGCCGGCGACCCATGCCATCACGAGAAAGACGGGAACGTAGACAAGTGCCGTCCCAAGGTCCGGTTGAAGGAGGATCAGCGCCATGGGAAGAAGGGCAATTCCGGCGCCGAGTGCAAAGACAGGTAGCTCCCCTACCCTCCCGGACCGTTGCTCGAAGAATCTCGCGAGCATAAGAATCGTGGCGATCTTCGCGAACTCGCTCGGCTGCACGCCAAGCTCGCCGATGCCAATCCAGCTACGCGCGCCATTTACGACGCGTCCAAACAGAAGCGTACCTACCAGGATTACGAGCACTCCGATGTAGATATACGGAGCAAAATCCCGCCATCTCGCATAATCGAATGAGGCAACGGCGACGAGCAGCCCAAGGCCAATCGCGACCCAGATAATCTGTCGAACCCACTCCCTCGAGAGTGATTGTCCGTCGGATGTAATGCCGCTGGAATAGATGAAGAGCACGCCAATCACCATGAGGGTAACAGTGGCGAGCGCAAGCAGGACATCAACACCAAAGAACGAACGCTCTTCCGTCATTCGGGAAGACCCCTACCGTACCAGAGCCATGGGTTCCGCAATCCGCGCAGATCCTCGATCGTTTCTTCGTAGGTGAACCCGTTGTAGATTCCGTGAACGATGATGTTCGTCGCGTAGGGTCCCCACCAATCCCATTCGTTCTGGGCATCGATCCAGACGACTGTGACGACGTACTCGGAACTTCCGGGACCCTTGGGTGCGAACCCGATGAACCACGAGTGTTTTCTCTCATCGCTGATCGTCTGCGAGGTCCCGGTCTTGCCGCCCACCGGCGCATTCGTCGTGAGTACGACCTCCGGTGTACCGTCGAGTGCGACTCCTCGCATCGCTTCTTGAACCAGGGCAAATGTCTCGTCCGATACCGGTGCCGTACGAAGTACCTCAGGCTGATAGTCTTCTACAATCGCTCCGGACACTGGGTCGCGGATCTCCCTCACAACGTGTGGTCGATAGACAACTCCTCGATTGATGATGGTCGCAACCGCATTCGCCAACTGAAGCGGCGTGGTAAGGACGAACCCCTGTCCAATGGAGGTGTTCACCGTGTCGCCCGGGCGCCATCCGTCGCCGTAGGTTCGCTGCTTCCACTCCGGAGTTGGGATGAGGCCGGCACGTTCGTTCGGGAGATCAACGCCGGTGCGTTCTCCAAGACCCATGATACGGGAGTAGTCGATGATGGACTCGATCCCGAGATGCTCATTCCCAATCGTGTAGAAGTAGACATTGCAGCTCTCGGCGAGCGCGACAGCAAGATTGACGTCTCCGTGGCCGTGCTCTTTGTGACATCGGAACACCGTGTCGCCGACCATGTAGTAGCCGGGACAGAAGACGGTGGCCTCGGGATCGAAGGCGTCTTCCTCCAGCACAGCTGCACTCATGAGTACTTTGAAGGTGCTGGCGGGTGATTCCTGCGCCTGAATCGTACGATTGATAAAGCTTCCGCGAGGGTCAAGCGAGACTTCTGTGAAGTAGTCAGCGCCTCCCGGTCCGTAGAACTGATTCGCGTCAAAACTCGGATACGAGACCATCGATAGTATCTCACCGTTGTGCGGGTCAAGCACCACCGCGGCGCCGATGCGCGCGCCGAGGGCCTTCTGAGTGAGCGTCTGAATCTCGCGATCGAGGGTCAGAACCAAATCGTTGCCTTGAACCGGCGCGACCCGCTCTCCGTCTCGACCCACGACGCGCCGTCCCTGGGCGTCGACAGTTCGAAACTCCTGTCCCTCGCTGCCGCGAAGTACCTCGTCGTATTGAAGCTCGATTCCAGATTTTCCGATCACTGAACGGGCGTTGTAACCGCGATTAAAAAGCACCTGCAGCTGTTCCGGGGTAATGTCTCCCACGTAACCAAGGACGTGAGAGAACGTATCCCCATCGACATAGGATCGGACAGGTTTGATCCGCCAACTGACGCCGGGAAGGTCCGCCTTGTGTTCGGCGATCCGAGTGATCGTGGCATAGGGCACTTCACTCTTGACCTCAATGTGCTGAAACGTTGTGTACCGACGTTGTGGCACGGCATCGTAGATGTCGGCTACGGGAATGCCCAGCAGTTCACTCAGGCGAGAAAAGACATCGTCTATCTCGTCTCGCGAAATCTCGGCCGGATTCACGTCGATTGCAAAGGACTCTCTATTGGTCGCAATCGGAGTGGATACTGTGCGGTCATAGATGTTGCCGCGAGGCGCTGCTATCACCACGCTACGCCGACGGACCTCTTCAGCTCGGAGACTGTAGATGTAACCGTCAACGACTTGCATGGAAAAGAGATAGATCAAGTAGACAAGAAACACCAGCCCAATCGCGATGCCGGCCACGATCAATCGATCACGTGGCACGGTGTTGCTGCCACTTGAACTCATGCCACTCACTACACGAACTCTCCTTTTCTTCGGTCAGGTTGCAAGAACCGCAACGTCCCGAACGCAGCGAAAGCGATCGGCCCTACAAGCCCGGAGTAGACCAGTTCAATGGCGTAAGGCGCCGAGAAGACCGCCTCCCGAACGCCTGCAACGCCGAACATACCCGCAACGAGGAGGGCAAGCAGGGCCTTGAGCAGCGTCGCGATGAGGATCAGAAGCACAGGGAGAAAGATGGGGTCAACGAACATCTTGCCTCGCGAAATGCCAAAGAGAGCCCCAATTAGCACATAGACGAGTGCGTAGAAACCGAGCGGCGCGAGGCCAATCACATCTAGAATGATCCCGCCGACAAACCCGCTGACTTGTCCCACCATCGAGCCGTTCTTATTGGCAAGAAAGACAAGCGCCACGAGAACCAGATCCGGCGCAGCGCCTCCAATCTCAATGAACTGCAGCACCGTACTCTGGAGCACCGCGAGACCGGCAAGGACAAGCGTCCCGTAGACGATGGGTCCGATCATGGTTCCGACTCCGTCACGACAAAGACGTACTCCAGGACCGAGAAATCGACCGAGGGTTGGACAAGGATTGTCAGTGAGGTCTCGTATGGACGGCCTTGAATCGAATCTACACTCCCTATCTGGATCCCTTCGGGAAAGATCGACCTCATTCCCGAGGAAATCACGATGTCACCCACGCTGATGTCTTCGCGAGCGGCCTTGTCAACGTAGAGCATCGTTAACAGTCCGGATGAGACCGTGTCTCCGCTGACCAAGCCCTCGTGCCGCGATCGAGCAAGGCGACCGGCCACGAACGAGTCCGCGTCGAACACCGGCATCACGACCGACGTCGTGAGACCAACCTCGGCGACCCTTCCGACCAAGCCCGCCACTCCGTCCTGCCCTGCGATCACCGGCAGGTTGCGGACAACGCCGGAGACACTCCCCTTGTTAATCGTGAAGCCCTCGAAGAAGCTTCCGGGCTCCTTTGCAATGATCTCGGCAGGGATGCTGCCGTATTCACTCGATTGCCCAAAGGCCAACGCTTCGCGCAGCCGGGCGTTCTCCTCCTGGACTGCATCAAAGTTCTGAGTGAGAGTTTCGTACTCCTGAACTCTCTCCAAGAGAGCATCGTATTGCTCGCGCAAATCGGCGAGCTCACGAATGGAAGTGAACGTGCCGGCCACAAATCCGCCAACCGCGGAGGTTGCCTGTTGAAAGAGGGCAATGGTGCTCTGTCCGATCTGTTGTGGCCGAAGGCGAAAACTGTCGGTATTCACACCAAGAGAGACAATCGACGCAATCACAAGGACTGCCAGGACTATTCCATTCCGATAGCGTTGAAGAGTCTCTCGAATCCGCACTAGAGATTGCTGTAAACGCTGCTGTTCGCGCTATGCATCCCGCGCTCGTACTCGAAGTATCGGCCGGCACCCAGCGCGACACAATTGAGCGGGTCTTCGGCCTTGAACGCCGGGACGCCGGTCTCGTTCGCGATCAGCGTGTCGAGGCCCTTGAGAAGGCTCCCGCCGCCGGTCATGACAATTCCACGCTCGACTATATCTGCCGCGAGCTCGGGCGGTGTCTGACCAAGCGTGCGCTTGATCTCCTCAACGATGGCACTGATTGGCTCCTGAAGCGCCTCTCGAACTTCGACGCTGTCTATCTCCAAGCGCCGTGGAAGGCCGGTGATGGCATCTGTCCCCTTCACCTCCATCTTTTCGATCTTCTTGTCCGGGCTGGCGTTGCCAATCGAGGTCTTGAGTTCCTCCGCGGTGCGCTCTCCAATGATGAGGTTGTGAACCGTGCGAACGTGTTTGATAATCGCTTCATCGAACTCGTCACCGCCCAATCGGATGGCATTGGTCACTACCATGCCTCCCAGGCTGATGACAGAGATCTCGCTCGTTCCTCCACCAATGTCGACGATCATATGCCCGGCAGGCTCAAAGATCGGAATGTTGGCGCCGATCGCGGCGGCGAGCGACTCATCCACCACCTTTACTTCGCGAGCGCCAGCCTTGAACGCACTCTCCTCCACTGCTCTCCGTTCCACTTCGGTTATGCAGCTTGGGACTCCAATCACCATGCGTGGCTTCACAAGCCACCTTCTCTGGAGCACTTTCGATATGAAGTAGCGAATCATTTTTTCGGTGGTTTCAAGGTCTGCTATGACACCGTCACGAAGTGGCCGGATCGCAATGATGTCGCCTGGGGTCTTCCAGAGCATTCGCCGGGCATCCTCGCCTACGGCAACGACCTTTTTTGTGCCGCGCTCGACTGCGACAACAGAAGGCTCGTTTGCGACGATCCCTCGACCGCGGACAAAGACCAGCGTGTTGCACGTGCCCAGATCAATTCCAATGTCTGACGAAAAGGCATTAAAAAGGCCCATTATCCCTCCCGATTAGCGAGCCGCCTAAGTGAGTCCTGATGATTGGGGTCGATCTCCCGAGCCCGTCGCCAATAGTCGCGCGCGAGCACGATGTCCCCTGCATCGTCGTATATGACGCCCAGATAATAGTACGCATCGGCCGATTCCGGGTACTGGTCAATGGTTGCTTCAAGAACGCTCCGAGCTGAGTCGTTGTCTCCGGAGGCGAGATAGACTTCCGCGAGCTGGTTTCGAGCGACAAGAAGAAGGAAATCATCGTCAAGAGACAGGAGCGCGGCAGTCAGAGCCGAGGTCGCTGCGTCAAAATTCCCCACCGCAACGTACGCCTCCGCAGCACGCAGGCGAACGGCGTCGATGTCCTGCGGGCCGGCGTGTGCAAGCGACTGCTCGAACCAATCAACGCTCGCCTCGTGCCTGCCAAGCTCCGCGTTGGCCAATCCGAGATAGGTGCGTGCGTCGGCAGACTCATGTCCCGCAGCGAGTGCACGCTCCAAGTACCGAATCGAAAGATCCATGTAGTCGGCACCACGATGAAAGTAGGTCTTTCCGAGAACATAGTCTCGCTCTGCAGGGAACGGAGAGTTGGGTATCACCAGCGCACGACGCAAAAGACGGGTCGCCGTTTGCAACGACTCCTCCTGCTCGTCGGTTCGAACAGCGTTTATTCCGGTGTAGAACGCGGCGAATCCGCCAAAGGTCGTCCCTTCCGGATCGAGAGGGTCGCTCTCGAGAATCGAATCGGCTGCGGAGAAGACCGCGTCGTAGTCACCTGCGTTCCACAGAGATAGGAGCTCTGAATCTCCGAGTCGAAGGCCGAAAGGAGAGTAGCCGAGCAAAACGAGTACAGCCGAAGCCGCTGCCGCAAGCGCCAATACCCCAAGAACGAGAAACAGGATTCGCGTCCCACCTCCGCGCCGCTCGGGGACGGTCGATTTCCCGCGCGAGTATACCATCGTAGTCGGACGTAGTAGACATCGAGAGCACGAAATTGTCAATAATCGTTGTTTCGGCTGGGAGAACGGCAGTTCTGTAAGCCGGGTTCTGTCGGAACGTCAGACGCGCGTCTGAACGTTCCGCAGGCGCCATCTCTCTTGATCCTGGTTTGGCAGGACTCAAGCGACCTACCCGTGGATTGGCAGTCAAGCCGGGCGGGCAACCCTCCACTGCGTGGCCTTGCTCCCGATGAGGTTTACACGCGGCAACGGTCGCCCGTCGCCCGGTGGTCTCTTACACCACCTTTTCACCCTTACCAGACGAAGTCTGGCGGTATCCTTTCTGCTGCACTCGCTGTGGCGCCTGGCGCCCCCGGGCGTTACCCGGCATCGTGCCCTTCGGAGCCCGGACTTTCCTCGGCAGTGCCGCGGCGCCCCAAACTACCGTCGTCTCAGGCGATCAATCGCCCTCTTCTTCTTCCTCGTCCTCTTCTTCGTCTTCCGCGTCGTCGTCGAACTCTTCGTCGTCGTCGCTGTCTTCCATATCCTCGTCGATGTCGTCGCTGTCGTCGTCCTCTATGACGTCGCCCTCTTCGTCGTCACCTGACGATGCGCCCTCTTCTTCGTCGGCTTCCGGCTCCTCTTCTTCTTCATCGTCGCCGTCATCGTCCTCATCGGTCACGATAGGCGGCCGATCGTCTTCGACCAGCGCCTCTTCTTCGTCGTCGTCAAACGCGAAATCAGCGTCGTCAACCAGATCGGCAAGAGCCTCTTCGTCGTCGGCCAGGAATGCACCATCCGCCTCGTCCTCGTCCCCAACGAAGAAAACGATTTTGCTGCAATACGGGCAGAACAGAATGTCCTCACCGCGATGCACATCGTTGACAAACTGGACCGGCAAGATCATCTGGCACCCAGTGCAGACACTTCTGCGCAACGGGACGATACCCTGACCTTCCTTGCTCCGAATAATTCGCTCAAACTTGAACAAGAGTTCTTCGTCGAGGCCCGGCACGACCGTCTTCTCGTCCTTCGCGAGATCCTTCAGTTTGCCCTTGCGAACCTGGGTTTCGGTTTTGATCTTCTCTTGCTCGTCCGCAAGCTCCTGCTCCTGTTCCTCGATCATCCCCTCTTCGCGCTCAAGAGCCTCTTCCATCTCTTCAAGCGCACGCTCTTCGCGTTGCAGCTCCTTTCGGAAGTACTGCTCACGATCGGAAGCGTCTCGAATCTCCTTGTCGAGCGCCTCATACTCGCGCTGGGTCTTGATCAGATCCATCTGCTGCTCGTACTTCTCGCGCTCCGCCTCCGCTTCAGCCATCTGACGACGCAGCTCCAGTATTCGGCGCTTCGTCTCTTCGTACTGGCTGTTCTTCTCGATGTAGCTCTTTTTAAGGCGATTCACCAGTTCGCTCTTCGTGGAGAGCGCCTTCGGCAACTCGGCGATCTCGTTCTCTATCTCGAATTTCTGGCTGAGGATCTCCTGCAGCGCTTTGAGCTTCTCAATCGTGTCTTCGGTCATTCTTTCCTCTCGCGAACTGTATTAGTGATCCAGATAGTCTTTGAGCCGTCTGCTTCGTTTTGGATGGCGCAGTCGGCGGAGTGCCTTCGCCTCGATCTGCCGGATTCGCTCTCTCGTTACGTTGAAGTAGAGACCGACCTCTTCGAGCGTCAGCGAGTAGCCGTCCTCGAGTCCAAACCGCATCTTGAGGACCTCTTGCTCGCGTTCAGGAAGCGTCGAGAGCACCTCGCGAAGTTGCTCCTGCAGCAGGGTGAACGCTGTCTGATGCGCAGGATTCTCGACGTCCTTGTCCTCAATGAAGTCACCGAGAAGCGAGTCCTCTTCTTCGCCAATAGGGGTCTCCAGCGAAATCGGCTCGCGCGCGACATTCTTGACGCTCTTCACGCGCACCACGGACCACCCGAGCCGATCAGCGATCTCCTCGTCGGTCGGCTCCCGTCCAAACATCTGCATCAGTTGTCTACTTTCTCGGACAACCTTGTTGATCTGCTCGATCATATGGACCGGAACGCGAATGGTCCGTGCCTGGTCGGAAATGCTCCTCGTGATCGCCTGGCGAATCCACCACGTCGCGTACGTTGAGAACTTGTATCCTTTTCTATACTCGAACTTCTCGACCGCCTTGATCAGGCCGATATTGCCCTCTTGGACGAGGTCAAAGAAGTGGAGACCTCGGTTGGTGTACTTCTTGGCAATGCTCACGACAAGCCGAAGGTTCGCCTTGATCAGTCGGTCCTTCGCACTCTGCATCATCGTTCGGCCGCGAACGATCCGATTCGCCATGTCGAGGACTTCGTCAATCGAGTTCTCAAACTCGATCTCGAGCGAGCTGAGCTTCTTCTCAGCCATCTGGACCTGTCGAATCTTGTCCTTGATGGTGTCCGCGCTGAGGCCCAAGTCATCCTCTATTCGCTTTCGGTCTGAAGAGCTCGCCAAGCCGCGGCCAAGCGTGCGCAGCTCACGCAGGTTTCGCACCCTTAGGCGTTTCTCAATGCGCGACTGCTCATCTCGTAACTTCTGGATGCGACGAGCGACCGTCGTGAACTTTTCCGAGAAGTAGAGAATCTCCTCTTGATGGATCTCAAGAGCACCCAGCTTCTTCATCAGAAGCGTTCGGCGTTTTTCTAGTTTTGTGTCTTCGAGGAGGTCATCTCCCCGTTCGATCAGGAGCTGCTTCTCCTCCATGTACTGTCGCAGCTCAGGAAAGATCTCTCGCAGGCTCTCTTTATAGTATTGGCCAAGACGGCGGCGCTCTGCGAGAAACTCCGAGATCTCCTTCTTACTAAGGTTCATCTCTCGAGGATCGCGCTTGGAGAAGGTGCGCTGGGCCAGTTGGTAGAACTCCGGAATCAGGACGCCAGAGCCTTTGATCACATCCTTAATGATGTTCTCGCCGTCCTCCATCTTCTTCGACAGCTCGACTTCCTGTTCGGCTGTAAGGAGGTTCTCCTTACCAATCTCCCGGAGATAGAGCCGAATCGGATCATCAATGGCAGAGTCTTTCTCCCCAATGACAACGCGCTTCCGCTTGGGCTCGGCGCGCTTGGGTTTGGGCGGCTCTTCGTCCTCCTCGGCTGCGTCGTCGATTGCATCCTCGAGCTTCACGTTGTGCTGAGCCAGAATGGCGATTACATCATCGATCTTGTCCGAGTTCACAACGGAGTCAGGGAGGAAGTCGTGGACCTCCTCGTAGGTAACCTTCTCCCGTCCCTTTGCGTAGTCGATGAGTTTGAGCATTGCCGGATCGTTCTGGAGTTCAGTCATTCACCCTCGCCCTTCACCTTCTGCAGTTCTCGATCGAGTATCATCTTCTCGTTCAGGAGTTCAGAGTATTCGTTCCCAGCTTGTGCGCTTGATGCGCTCACTCGCCTCAACTCTGCCTCCACCGCCCTTCGTTTCTTTTCCACGCCTCGAATCCGAATCGCTTTCACCGCGTCCGGTATCGCCCGGTCGGCTTCGTTGTCGAACTCTCCGGTCGCAAGTCGCGCCCGAACCATGTCCGCGATCTCCGGGTCGAGAATCCGCGCGACAAGCTGGTCAAGCTCCGTTTCGCCACGCCGGAAACACTCTTCCAGAGCGAGGTAGATTTCGCGCGCCTCTCGATCCTCGAGGTCCTCGGGTTGTACATACGTCCGCACATACGCAAAACGAGCACGTTGATGAACCGTGCTCAACATGAGGTACAGATCGTGTGACTGAGCTGCTCTGGGCAGTCGAGATGATTCGCTACTCCCCTTCTCTTGCGGCGCGACCGCCTTCCGACCAGTCCGCAACGCGTGATAGTCGCGTTGTACCGCGTCGACTCCAACGCCGAGTAGATCCGACAATTGGCGCAGGCTCTCGTTCCGCTTCACCTCGGATTCCATCAGCCGAACGTACGGATAGAGCCCACGAAGGATCCCTTCCTTGGCTCGAGGCGAACTCATATGCTCGTCCCCGGACCGTGAACGCTCCTGTATCGCAGTTCGCACAAGGAACTCCAAGATCGATAGCGGTGAAGATAACGCATTCAGAATCGGCCGACTACCCCCGGATTGGAGCATGTCCGCCGGATCCGAACCGGGATCAAGAGGAATGACGTCGATCGCAAATCCATGTGGCTCAAGTAATTCTGCGGTCTTCCGAGTCGCGGCCTGCCCAGCACTGTCACCGTCAAAGACGAGGATCGCCCGTTCGGCGTACCGGGCAAGAAAGGAGGCTTGCTCGGGCGTAAACGCAGTCCCGAGCGGCGCAACCGCTTGCGAAACCCCAGCCTGGTGCAAGGCGATGACGTCCATGTAGCCTTCGGCCAGAACGACCATCTTCTCATTCCGAATGGGTTGGAGGGCTACGTCGAGTCCAAAGAGGTTTTCGCGCTTTCGATAGATGGCTGTCTCTGGACTGTTGATGTATTTTGGTCCGTCACCTTGAAGAAGACGCCCTCCGAACGCAACAGTCCGTCCCCGTCGGGTTCGAATGGGAAAGATCAGCCTCCGAGAGAAGAGCGATCGCTCGGGATTCGCTCGGGTGAAGAGGCCGGAATGCTCCAGAAACTCCCGCGAGTACCCCTTGCCAAGCAGAAATCTATGAAGCCAGAACCCGTCAGGCGGGGCGAAGCCCAATCCGAACTTCTCTACCGAGTCGTTGTTGACCGCGCGCTCTTCAAGCGTCTTCCGGGCGAGAGCGCCCTCCGGCTGCGAGAGGAAGTGTACAAATGTCGAGGTGACACGGTCGTAGAGCTCCTGAAGAGCGGTAGCACGTCGGTCCTCGGGCGAACGATCAGCGGCATCTACAGTGACTCCAACTTGCTCACCGAGTTGACGGACCGCCTCCGGGAAGGTCAGTCCCTCGATCTCCATGAGGAACTTGAACGCCCCGCCGCCACGCTGACAGCCAAAGCAGTAGTATGCGCCCACGTTTGGGTCGACGCTGAACGACGGGGTCTTCTCGTTGTGGAACGGGCACAATCCGACGTATCGCGAGCCCTGTTGCTTGAGGCTAACGTAATTTCCAACGAGCTCCACGATGTCTATCCGACGTGAGACCTCGTCTACGACCGAATCGGGTATTCGCATTCCCAATGGCAGCTTAACGGATGAGGATGAACTCGACCCGCCGGTTTTTCCACCTATTCTCCTCGTCCGTATGGGGAACGATGGGTTCGGTCCCGCCCCGCCCCAACGTCGTGATACGTCGCTCTGAGATGCCCTCTCCGATCATCGCGAGACGAACCGTCTCCGCACGCGACAGACTCAGCGGTTGCAGCTCTTCTCGCTCCTCCCGGTCTGTCCCGGTCACGTTCACAGCGTGACCCTCGATTCGGATCGAGTACGATCCATACTTCTCAAATACCTGCGCCAGGCGCTGGAGGATGGCGAGGTTCTTGGCGCCTCGTTCGTCCGACGGATCGAGAATCAGCTCCGGACTGTTCGGCGCGAAGGTTATGTTGCTGATCTGAACCTTGAGTCGATCGCCGTCACGCACCACCAGTATGTCGATAGGTATAAAGCCCTCTTCGACCGTGCGGTTACCAAGATCGTCTTCAATCGTGAGTCGATAGGGATAGTCCTCTGCGGAGATGACGAGGTCACCGTCTGCGGCGCGACCGTCCCAGACGAGTCGACTCGCCGGTTCGCCACGACCTGTGAACTCCCGGAAGAACCGATCGTTCCGATCGAGGATCTCGAACCGCCAGGCTCGTATTGGACTGGCATCGCGAACGTCGAGCCCAATAAAGAGCTCGTCCGCCAGCCCGTCGTTGTCCGGCGAGAACGGCAGCGGTGATAGCGTGATATCGACCT
>JANQQY010000401.1 GCA_028284845.1 Spirochaetales bacterium | reverse complement strand
ATGAACTCCACACTCTACACCTCGGCCTGGAAGTCACAGTTTTACAGCGGCCTAATGATGCCGATCATGATGTTCGTTGGAAACCTGGGGTATGTGGCTGTGAGTATCCTGGGCGGCTGGCTAGCCGTCAGAAGGGCAATCACCGTAGGAGATATTCAGGCCTTTATCATGTACGTGCGTCAGTTCACCCAGCCCATCACGCAGATTGCGCAGATCTCAAACGTTCTTCAGCAGACCGCAGCCGCCGCGGAGCGAGTCTTTGAATTCTTGGAGGAGGACGAGCAAGAACCGGAGACAGACGCCCCACTTGCGTTGCCGGAAGTGCGCGGGCATGTCGAGTTTCGCGATGTGAAGTTTGGTTATGCAGCCGATCAGCCGGTGATCAAAGGCTTCTCCGCTAAGGCGCAACCGGGGCAGAAGATTGCGATTGTTGGTCCAACCGGTGCAGGAAAGACGACTCTGGTGAAGCTGCTGATGCGGTTCTACGAGGTCAACGACGGGGCAATCCTCCTTGATGGTCACGACCTGCGAGAGTTCGCACGACGCGACCTTCGCAAGAAATTCGGCATGGTCCTCCAGGATACGTGGCTGTTCAACGGAACGATCATGGAGAACATCCGCTACGGTCGACCCGAGGCAACAGACGAGGAGGTCATGGAGGCCGCCCGAGTCGCTCACGCCGACCACTTCATACGGACTCTCCCCGGCGGATATGAGATGGAGATCAACGAAGAGGCGAACAACATCTCTCAAGGCCAGATGCAGCTCCTGACAATTGCCCGCGCCGTTCTGGCAAATCCGCGCCTCCTGATCCTGGATGAGGCGACCAGCTCGGTTGACACATTGACCGAGGTTCTCATCCAGCGTGCCATGGACAGCCTGATGGAGGGACGGACGAGTTTCGTGATCGCACACCGACTCTCCACCGTCCGCAATGCAGATTTGATTCTGGTGATGAACGAGGGAGACATCGTAGAACAAGGCGCCCATGACGAGCTCTTGGACGCCGGCGGATTCTACGCCGATCTATACAACAGTCAGTTCACCGTAGCCGGCTCCGCGGCGGACTAGCCGCGGCGCCTATGCCCGTGCCCAGGCGGCACCGGCGTCGATCGTTCGCTGGTAGACGGGACACTCCGGATGGTGAGCACCCTGGAGGTAGCCGGTGCTCATCAGGAACTCGCCGGTGATCTCTCCGCCGGTGAATTTGAAGGTCTCTTTGAAGAGCTTCACCCAGCGCTCCTTTGGGAGCGGGTGGTAAGAGTCGAGCCACGCGGCAAAGCTGCCGTGTGATTGCTGGAGACTCCGGATAACACCGGCATTGTGGATGGCGGCGTTCACCTTGAGCTTGTTTCTGATGATTCCGGCGTCTGAGAGGAGACGCGCGCGATCATCGTCCCCGTATCCGGCCACCTTCTGAATGCTCCAGCCTGAGTAGGCCGCGCGGAAGTGCTCCTTCTTGTTCAGAATCGTTGTCCAATTGAGACCGGCCTGGTTGATCTCAAGGATGAGCCGACCAAAGAGCTCATCGTCGCTCGCAAGCGGAAAGCCGTACTCGTTGTCGTGGTAGGCGATGTGCGGCGAGTCTGCGGGCATCTCCAGCACAACGGCGCAGTAGGATTCTGGATCAAGCATGGTCGACCTCCGGCAGAGTTCGTGGGTGTAGAAGGCGAGGCGCAAGGCCGCGTATAAGGATGAGCCCCAGTGGGGCCGTTACGACAATCGAGAGGACAGAGACCGAAAGAATCTCAGCACCGCCCGCGAGGCCAAAGGAGAGGGGTATGGCGCCAAGCGCGGCCTGCACAGTCGCCTTGGGCAGGTAGGCGACAAGACCAAAGAGGCGCTCACTCCATGTGAGAGTCCGGTCCGGAGCTAGCGAAATCAGAACGCCGGCCCCTCGCCCAAGCAATCCAATACCAATCACCGCAAGACCGGCACCCCCGCTCTCGAAGGCGACGCCCAAGTCAACGGCGAGTCCAATCAATACAAAGAGGAGAATCTCGGCGGGAACCCACAGCTTGGAGAGCTTGGACGCCATCTCGTGGGCGACATCCTCAGAACGTTCAAGAATGACAAATCCTATCGTCATCACCGCAAGCAGTGACGCAACGGGCACGAGATTCCCGAGTTCCACCACCAGAAGACTCAGAACGACGAGCAAAAGCGCCTTCTCCGTCGCACGAATGTGGCGAAACTGAATCCGAAAGAACCACGAGGCGAGGAAGCCAAGGCCCGCGCCAAGCACGAGTCCCAATGCGATCGAGATCGGAAACGTCACGACCGCCCGTGCGTCGATCGATCCTCCGCTGATCGCAATGCCCAACGTCGCGGTGAAGATGGTGATGGCCACGGCGTCATCAACGCTCGCACCGGCGAGGATCAGCGTCGGCATCCGATCGTAACCTTGCTGCTTCAGATCGAGCATGCTCGGGACGACGACCGCAGGACTGACGGCGGCGAGGATACTGGCACCAAGGAGGGCCGTGACGGTGTCAAACCCAAAGAGCCAGCGAAACGCCAGGGTGGCGGCTACCGTTTCAAGCAGACAGGGAACGATCGCCATCCGGATGGTAGATGCCCCAACCCCGGCAAGCACCTTCTTCCGAATCCCCAGACCGGCGCGAAGCAGAATAATGATCAGGGCGGCGGTCTTGAGGAAACCGGAGACCATATCGATCTGGGACGGCAGTGGAGGAAGCCAACCAACCCCACGACCAGACAACGCCGCATAGGCGACGCCAAAGAGAAGCATCCCAAGAATCGAGGGGAGCCCTACTGCCTTTGTTGCACGGCCTGCGATCCAGGGGCCAATGATGATGATGGCGAAACCGACGGTCAGCGGCATCATGCCGAGTTGACGCCTCCCAACTCGCAGTATATTCCACCCACTCATGGCGAAGAGCAAGACCCCGCGGGGCACCGCATCAGCCGGCCAAGCCCCGGGCGACTCCATTCAGATCCGCGGCGCGCGGCAGAACAATCTCCGGAACCTCGACCTCGACATTCCCCTTGGGAAACTCACCGTTATCACGGGGGTGAGCGGAAGCGGGAAGTCGAGCCTCGCGTTTGACACACTCTACTCCGAAGGTCAGCGACTCTACGTGGAGACCTTCAGCGCCTACACGCGTCAGTTCCTCGACCGAATGGACAAACCGGCGGTCGACAGCGTTCAAGGCATCCCACCGGCCATTGCCATCGATCAAACCAATCCGGTTCGGACCTCTCGCTCGACCGTCGGCACCATGACGGAGCTCAACGATCACATCAAGCTGCTCTTCGCCCGGGCGGCACGCCTCTACTGCGGCAGCTGCGGGAAGCTGGTGAGTCGTGACAATCCTGAGTCGGTTGCGGACGATCTCGAGCGATGGGCAAGTGAGGAAGGAACCGACCGAGCCATCATCACCTTCCCGGTCACCGTGCCTGAGCGTCTCTCAGATGATGAGATTGGGTCTCTCGTGCAGACGCAAGGCTATCGCGGCGTACACGCCAGGGAAGGCGAAACCTGCCACGTCATCCAGGATCGACTCCGACTCTCCTCAGGACGGGCACGAATCGTTGAGAGCCTTGAGCAGGCGATGGATCACGGCCAGGGAATGGTCAGTGTCTGGAGAGCCGACGATGAACCGACGCGCGGCAAGCGCGCGGAGAGTGGCACCGACGTGCGCTCCTACTCAAGCGGCCTCCACTGTGCCTCGTGCGACATCTCCTTCAGAGAACCGGTCCCGAACATGTTCAGCTTCAACTCTCCGCTCGGTGCCTGCGAGACCTGCCGTGGCTTTGGACGGGTCATTGGAATTGACTACGGTCTTGTGGTCCCGGACGCGAGCAGGACACTTCTTGGCGGCGCGATCAAGCCGTGGCAGAGCAAGAGCTACAACGAGTGCCAGCGTGACCTTCTCTCATTCGCTCGAAAGCGCGGGATCCGAACGGAGGTTCCATGGGCGGATCTCACCGCGGAAGAGCGCGAATGGGTGATCGAAGGCGAAGGCGATTGGGACGACGGTCATTGGTACGGCACCAGCCGCTTCTTCGACTGGCTCGAGAGTCGCGCCTACAGGATGCACGTTCGAGTCCTGCTCTCGCGCTACCGTTCCTACCGACCGTGCGAGGCGTGCGGTGGCGCAAGACTCAAACCCGAATCGCTTCTCTGGCGAATAGGTCCGGGGGAAGGGCGCAACGTACACGAGATCGCCACTACGCCTATCGATGATCTCGTGAAGTTCTTCTCAGATCTCGAGCTACCCGGAAGCATGGACGAGGCGGCGGAGACGGTTTTGGACGAGATTCGCCGCCGGCTCACCTATCTTCACGAAGTTGGCTTGGGCTACCTCGACCTGAATCGGCAATCTCGGACGCTGAGCGGAGGTGAGGTGCAGCGCGTGAATCTCACAACCGCGCTGGGCACGTCGCTGGTGAACGCACTCTTCGTGCTCGACGAACCGAGCATTGGTCTTCATCCGCGCGATGTAAATCGGCTTGTGGGTGTGCTTCATCGCCTTCGTGATTCCGGAAACACCATCGTCGTTGTCGAGCACGATCCGGCGGTCATCGCCGGAGCAAATCATGTGATTGACATGGGGCCCGGCGCCGGATCCGCCGGCGGCGCGGCGGTCTTCATGGGCTCACCATTGGATCTCCACAGCTCCGGATCGCTCACCGGCGAATACATGAACCGCTCTCGCCTTGTGGCTCGTAGCTATCTTCCCGCGGACCCAGCCGGGCTCCCCATTACCATTTCCGGCGCTCGCGAACATAACCTCAAAGAGCTGACGGTCGAGATCCCGACGGGTCAGCTCGTGGTGTTGACCGGCGTGAGTGGAAGCGGCAAGAGCACGCTCCTCGAGGATACGCTCTACCGCGCCGCCCTTCGGCACTTTGGGAAGGCGACTGAGGAACCGGGCGCCCACGATTCGATATCCGGCTTGGATGGAT
>JANQQY010000395.1 GCA_028284845.1 Spirochaetales bacterium | reverse complement strand
CTGCGGACTCACGCGCGGCAGCGACGGCGGGAGCAAGTGTGTCGATCAGGGTCTTGTCGCCGGGTTGTGCCTGGCCAAGCTCGACAATGCTCTCGTGTGCCGCGGCCAGCATATCGGCGAGGAGCCTGGAGTCGACGTGCTCGGCCTCCTTACTCACGCGCGCCATCTTCCGAAACATCGTGCCGTAGAGTGGGCCCATCGACCCTCCAATCTCCATCACAAGCGTTCGCCCAAGCGTCTTCAGGGCCTCAGACATCGAGAGCTCCTTCCCGTCAATCTCTCGCTCCGCAATGGAGAATCCCTTGTCCATGTTTATCCCATGATCGCCGTCGCCAATCGCTCCATCGATCTCGCTTAGGTACGACCGGTTTTTGTGAATCACCAGAATCATCGAATCAACGACCGGCTTGCCATCTTCGTTCCTGAATCCGTCGCCCATCCGATCTATACCTCGTCCTGGCGAAGGCCCATCGAGTAGGCGGGCAGATCGATCAACTGCTTCAGTTCCTCGTCCAGACGGAGAATCGTCACCGTTGCGCCCATCATCTCGAGGCTTGTGAAGTAGTTGCCGACGTAGGGCCGATGCACCACGATTCCCTTCTCATCCAGGACGGACGCGATACGATCGTAGAGGATGTAGAGCTCCATGATAGGCGTCGCGCCAAGTCCACTAACGAGGACGACAACCTCATCTCCACCGGAGAATGGAAGATCCGGGAGCACGATGTCGAGGCAGAGGTCGGCGATCTCATTCGCCGACTTCAGTTCGTCTACTCGAATGCCTGGTTCGCCGTGATGCCCAATACCAATCTCCATCTTGCCGGGTTCGATTGTGAAGTTCGGCTTTCCAACCGCGGGAATGGTACAGGGAGCAAGGCCGATTCCGACGCTACGGCAATTGCCGATCGTCCGAGACGCGACCTCGATCACCTCGTCCAACGTCCCGCCGGTCGCCGCCTTCGCGCCGGCGGTCTTCCACATGAGGACCTCACCGGCAACGCCTCGTCGTTTCTCGGACTCGGTGGCGGGTGCGCTTGCGACATCGTCGTTCGCAACGACACGCTTCACTTCGATGTCGTCATCCTCCGCCTCTTCCATCGCCATGGTGACGTTCATATTGTCTCCGGCGTAGTTGCCGTAGAGGACGGCAACTCCCCTCCCGCTATCGGCGGCCTTGATCGCATCGTAGAAGGCTCGTGCGGTGGGGGACGAGAAGACCTCTCCCACTGCGACTGCATCCACAAGATTCTTTCCAACGTACCCGGCAAAGGCAGGTTTGTGGCCGCTCCCGCCGCCGGTCACAATTCCGACTTTCCCTTCCACCGGTGCATGCACGTAGCGGAGAACGCGAGGGTTCGCCGTAGGAGCGACAATGTCCGCATGTGCCTTCTGGAACCCCTGGAGCATCTCCTCAACGACGAGATCCGGATTGTTGACTATGCGCTGCATCCTGAAGCCTCCATGGCGACCACTTAGGTCACGGCGTGTTCGACATGCGAAAGCGTCGTCGCGAGCTCTTGAATACAACGGTTGGGACTTGAAACCGCGGCCTGTCCCGTCAGAGTCGCAACTCGGTCCTCCAGGTGCGCCATTGATGCCTGAGCAAGTACGTAGACATCGTTCATTTCTGCCGCCTCGATAGCTTGAAGCACAATGCGATCGTGCGTCTCGGCGTCGCGCGCCTTGATAGCGGCATAGGCATCGGGGCAGACGATCGTTTCAAGCTCAAGCGTCTTCTCCGCGAGTTGCGCCTGCCGAAGAAGGGTTGCAGTCGTAGGCCCGACAGTGCTGTGGGCGGTCGCGACAATCGCGATCCTGGTGCCGATGGAAACCGCCTCCTTCAGCATTGCCCCATCGATCGTAATGAGCGGCGTATCAAAGAAGGGGCGAATCTGATCGATGATTGGTGAGAGCGTTGAGCACGTCGTGACAATGGCGTCTGCTCCGGTGGCATCTGCAGTATCCACAAGAGAGAAGAGCCGGCGAGCGTTCCTCTTGCTGAAGTAACCGCGAACGTCCGGGTCACTGGCAAGGAACTCATCAACAGTATTGCTCACCTCCACGTCGGCAATCGCTTCGTGAATCCTGGACGCAAAGGTTGCGTAGACCGTTGGGACTGTGTGAATCAATGCTACTCGTTTCATCCTTTGTTCTCCCCTGATGCTCGGATTGCGTCCGCAAAGGCGGTCAGTTTTTCGCGTGGTCTCGGATCGGTCAGAATGGGATAGCCAATCACAACGTAGGACGCGCCGCGGTCGACAGCCTGCCGACCCTGCTCGCTGTCGAAGACGACCGGACCTACCGGAACGCTTGATCCGGCAACCGCCTCATCGAGACCGGCTAATGGATCCGCCTGTGGGTTCGAGAGAAGCTCGTCTATTGCAAGATGAAGAAGAAAGTAGTCGGCTCCCTCATTCGCGAGCTCACGTACCGTCTCACCAATCATCCGAACCGGCGTGTTGAGGAGGTCGACCTGGACCTTCATGCCAACCTGATGCGCCGTTGAAATCGCGCGTCTAACGCTGGCACGGGTCGCGACCGCCATCACAGTTGCCACCTCCGCCCCAAGCTCGGCGGCGGTCTCGAAGTATTGGGCCACGCCGTCCATCGCCTTGAAATCGGCCACGACGGTGCGATCACCAACTGCCTCCTTGACGGCAGAAATAGAGGTGATTCCCTCAAAGGTGAGGAGCGGCGTTCCGGCCTCAACCCACTCCGCATCGATCGCGATCGCGTGATCTATATGGTCCTTGCCGGCAGCGATGCTTTGCGTATCAATCGATACTTGAATCCAAGGTCTACTCACGCATCAACTCCTCCACTCACGAGACGGGCATTCACACATGTGGATCGTCCGTCTCCCACGGCTCGCCTAGACACATTGCAGACTCGGCGTCCTGGATCATTCCAAGCGAGATGTCGTGCCGCCCACCCTCGTACTGAGTGGTGAGCCACGTATCCAGGATGTCCAACGCCTCTGCCTCACCGGTCGTCTTCCCGCCAAGGCAGAGCACATTCGAGTCGTTATGGGCACGGGTCATTTTCGCGAGGTAGGTGCTTGTGCAGAGTGACGCACGAACTCCCTGGTAGCGGTTCGCGATAATGCTCATCCCAATCCCGGTAGAACAGATGAGAATGCCTCGAGATATCTCGCCTCGTGAGACAGCGGCCGCGACCCGGGCCGCATAGAAGGGATATCGGACAATCTCATCCGATCCCGAGCCAACGTCGAGATACGACTCGCCACGCTCGGAAAGCTCTGCCATAAGAAGGCTCTTCAGACGGTAGCCGCCGTGATCGGAGCCAATCCAGATATCACTCATCGCCGACTCCTCGTGATCCGCCCGCGGCCGAAGCGAGCCGTTGGTAGAAGAGGTCCCAGGTCGGCTTGACCTTGATGTTCCCTACAAACCGCATCGACCCGTGCGTCTTCTCGTGATCGAAGTACATCCATCGTGTCAGCGTGGGCGCGTTAATGACGCTGTTCTCGCAGAGAGTGGGGTCGATGAGCCAAGCAACGTCGCCAAGGTCAAAGAACCCCTTCGTGCTCTCCTGGTACCAGGCGTTCCGCCTGCGGTACTCGTGGAGGAAGGCTCCCAGATCGCCAAGCGGGGCAAGACGATCCGCGGTCTCCTCCATGCTGGCCGTCAGCGCCGTACCCGTGTCGAACCAGATCAGCGGCACACGAGACTCAAGGAGATACTGTGCGGCGAGGATGTCGCCGTAGATGTTGAATTGGGTCGACCGCTCGGGCCAGGTCGTCTCGCTCCGGCCGTGAAACATAACGACAATGCGATCCGCGATCTCCGGCTTGAGGAGCAGTGCGCTTGCCGTGTTGCTCGCGGCACCTAGGACAAGGACCATCAACGGCTCGTCGGGCGAGGCGCGTAATGCTGCGTCTATGATGAACTGCGCACCGTCGCTCTTCTGGGGAACCTGCGGGTAACACATCGGGTCGCCGCCCATCGCGATGGGGAAGCTCATGCCCGCGGCCGCGAGGGTCTCCTCAATCGCAACGAAGGACTCCCGCGTCGACTCCGGTCCGCTCCTGGCGGCGAAGTGGGTAGCCACAAATCCCTCAATCGCGAGCTCCGCCGGCGAATGGACGGCCAGTGCGATCGCGTAGAGGTCGTCGATCTCATTCGCAGCGTCGGTGTCGATCAGAAGCGGGAGCCGCTTCCGCGGGTTCGGAATCGAAGGAACCGTACGGGCCTTTGCATCGCTCATCTCGTCTACTCCTCGCCTACTTGATTGCGCCCGCTGCGATTCCGCTCACGAATTGCTTCTGCAACGCCAGAAAGGCGATCAGTCCCGGGATGACGACCATGACCGAACCGGCAAAGGCGTAGTTCCAGCGACTGATAAACTCTTCAAAGAACTGTGAGATCGTGGGCATAAGAGGGCGCACCCGATCACTCTGCACGAGAACCAAAGGCATAAGAAAGTCGTTCCAGATCAGCATGATGTTGAGGATGATCACCGTCGCTGTTACCGGCTTGAGCAGTGGCAGGACGACGCGTGAGAACGCGGCGAAGGGTCCACATCCATCGATGATGGCGGCCTCCTCCAGTTCCCGCGGAATCGTTCTGATGAAGCCCGCGTAGAGGAAGATTGCAAACGAGGCCTCCGCCGACAGGTAATAGACGATCATTGCGAGCCTCGTGTTCACCAAGCCAATCGAGTAGAACATTCGCACGATCGGGATGAGCGTCATCTGGCCAGGAACCATGATAATCGACACAAAAACCACATACATGATGCGGGTGAAGCGCAGGTTGTACCTGGCAATGGGGTACGCGGCCATGGACGAGACGAGCACGATGAGCGCGATCGATACAAGCGTGATCGAGAGCGAGTTCAGGAACGCGCGTGGATACCCCATCGTCTCCCAGGCTACCCGGTAGTTCTCCAGCGTGGCGTTCACCGGGATCCAAAGAGGATTCTCGTAGATCTCGCTCATCTCTTTGAGCGAGAGGAACACCATGTTGAGTATGGGGTAGATGTAGAGCAGGGTCACAATGCCCATGATGACCTGCAGGAGAATGGATCTACCCGAAAGAGCTTTGGACTTCGCGAGTGGAACTGATAGCGCGTTAGCCATAGACGTCCGCCTCCTTTTTTCGGAAGAACACTAAGAGCACAGCAGAGAAGGCCATCACCAGGAAAAAGAGGATCACCGCAGTGGCTGAGGCGTACCCTGCCCTTCCGGTGAAGAAGAACGCCTGTGAATGCAGGTAGGTGGAGAGTGTTTCGGACGCGAACCCAGGACCGCCCTTGGTCATCGTGAAAATCTCATCAAAGACCTTGAGGCTGAAGATCATCGCATTCATGACGCCAATCGTGATGGCAGGCATGATCATTGGGACAGTGATGCGAGAGAACTGTGAGAATCGCCCTGCACCGTCTATTCGCGCCGCCTCGTAGAGCTCGACCGGAACGGTCTGAAGACCGGCAAGATAGATGATCATGTACTTACCGGTGATCTGCCACACGGAAACGATCATCACGGAGTAGAGGGCGAGATTCGGGTTACCCAACCAATCTTGGTTGAGAAATCCGAGTCCCGTCAGTCGTTCGAGCAGTGGACCGAGTCCGAGGCTGGGATGCAGGATGTACGACCAGGTGTAGCCGCTGATTACGAGGCTGACCATGGTGCCGCTGAGGATAAAGACCCGCATGATACGGCTCGATCGGAATGGTTTGTTGAGCGCGAGTGCGATCAGCAGTCCGGCGAGGTTCTTTGCGACCGATACAACCACCGCATAGAGAACCGTATTGCGAAGTGCGCCAATCGCCTGGGGCGTCTCAAAGAACCGTCGGAAGTTCTCCAGTCCGACAAATCGCCGCGTGACGTCCAGGATATCCCAGGAGTAGAGCGAGTAATAGAAGCTCACCGCAATGGGGATGATTTTGAAGATTAGAACGAACAGAAGAGCCGGAAGCATAAACAGGAACGCCACTCGCAAGAGTCGCGATGTCTGTGACCGGCTCGTTCTGCTCAGTGTTGCCGCTGTCGTTGCCATTCGTCCACTCCAAGGAGACGCAGGAGGGCGAACCCTCCTGCGCATAAGCTGATTAGAGATCTCCGGCGTAGATGTTTTCCATGCTGGCGTACTCGCGGTTGAGCCACTCAACCATCTCGTCAGTGTTGATCTGACCGCCAACACACT
>JANQQY010000387.1 GCA_028284845.1 Spirochaetales bacterium | reverse complement strand
CGGTGGCGAGCGAGAGTCGAGCGGGTACGCACACCGGACAGGTCGTGTAGGCGCGCTCGAACCGAACTCCCCGAGCCGCGATCGAATCAATGTTCGGTGTCTGCACCCAACTCGCGCCTGCCGCTCCAATCCAATCGGCCCGGAACTGGTCCGCCATGATAAGGAGGAGGTTCGGTCGCCTCACAGGCCCCCGTCCAGCCACTCTGCGTTGTCCCAATGAATCAGGTAAGGAGGCTCGGCAAACTCAATCTTCACCACGGCCGCAAGCTCATCCGGCATCTCCTCCGGAAGGCCTGAGATTCTCCACCGCCGGTTCTTCATCGGCTCTACCTCAAGCTTCTGTCCGGTTCCCAGAATCTCCGCAGATCTCACCTCGCCTCCGATCTTTGAGATCACAAGGAACTCCTTGGGATAGTAAAAGAGGGTCAGGTAGCCGGTCGTCCCCTTCTCAGTGAACATCCCGTAGTGGTAGCAGGCGCCTTGCCCAGGGGTCTCGTATATCTTTCCCGGAGCCGTTCCGTAGATCGCCTCACCGTTTCGCTTTAGCCAATCTCCAATCAGTCTGAGAGCGGCACCATCACGATCAATCACCTCACCTTGTCCGTCCGGTCCCACGTTAAAGAGGAAGTTTCCGCCAATGCGAACCGCCTGAACAAAGTGATAGAGAATCTGACCCGGGGTCTTGTCTGCAACCGACCTATGAACACATCCCCAGTTTGGTGCGAAATTGATCGTCATGCACGATTCCCACGCGCGACCGCCCTCCTCGGGCGTTACATGTTGTTCCGGAGTTCCGAAGTCTTCGGGAAGCCCACTCCGATTATTGATGAGGATCCCCGGTTGGAGCTCTCTGACACGAGCGTTGAGCCTCTCAGACTCGTAAAACTCTGCGGCGCTCGAGGCAGCGGGATTCGGCGAGAATCCGAAGGAACCGGGACTCCGCGCTCCAGGAGGTTGCGGAATGTCGTACCAGAGGATGTCTACGAGGCCGTAGTTGGTCATGAGCTCCTCAACCTGATCGTGAACCTCTTGGCGGATCAACGGAAGCTCGTGCGCATAGCGCTCGGTGTCCCACCAGCCGTGCCAACGCCAGTTGGGAAGCGAGTAGTAGAAGCCGACGCGCAGGTCGCGCTTTCGGAGTGCCTCCACATACTCTGCGATCAGATCTCGGCCCGGTCCGGTCTTGGCGGCATTGAACTCGTCGGTTGTGGTGTCCCACAGGCAGTACCCGTCGTGGTGGCGAGTGGTGAGCACGACATACTTCGCGCCGGAGCGAACCGCCTGTTCAGCGAGTCGATCGGCCCAGCCCTCGTTCGGCTTGAACTCATCCGCGAGACTCGTGTACTCCTCGAGCGGCATGTGATCACGGACGACGACCTGCTCGCCCTTTCCGTAGTGACTGTAGAGACCCCAGTGGACAAACATGCCGAACTTGGCGTCGTGCCACCATTTCATTCGCTTCGCTCTATTCTCGTCCCACCTGCTCATGAATGCTCCTTGGAAGGGGTATGACGTCAGACCGATTCGACCACCTCGGACTCCGCGTCGCTCGTCGCTTCGGTCGAGTCCGACGATTCGACCTCCTCGGACTCCGCTTCGGTCGAGTCGTCCGATTCGGTCTTGAATCTCGCGACGGAATCCGCGAGGAGTGAAACCTGTTCGGTCATGTCGCGACTGCTCGAGAGAACGGTCGAGACCATCTCCTGAATCTCGCCGGTGCCCACTTCGATCTCCTTGATGCCGCCGGTCACTGACGCGGAGATCTCGCCGACCTTTCGCATCTCGAGCGCAATCTCCTCGCTCCGGCTGGAAACAACCGTAGCATCAGCTCGAATGGCGACGGTGATCTCACGCAGCTCTGATGTGCCGTTGAGGAGGTCGCCGGCACCGCGCGCGATCT
>JANQQY010000384.1 GCA_028284845.1 Spirochaetales bacterium | reverse complement strand
CGATCGCGCTCGACCCACTGCGGGAACGCGTGATTGATCCGCACTCCGGCGCCAGAGACATTGCGCATCACGTCATCCGCGCCATTGGCGATCCTCTCTCGCGATTCACCGAGGACGCGCTTCGGATGCTGCGCGCGCCAAGGTTTGCCTCTCAACTCGGGTTCTCGATTGAATCCGGCACGCTAGTTGCCATCACAGAGCTCTCCGCACGTATCACAGCTGTTTCGGCCGAGCGGATTCGCGACGAACTCACGAAGATCGTCCTGAGCGAGCGTCCATCCGTTGGATTGCGGCTCCTGCACGCCACACGGCTCCTTGAGCATATTCTGCCGGAGCTCGCGGCTGGAGACGGCGTGACGCAACGTGGGCAGCATCAGTTTGACGTCCTTGAACACTCGTTACTCGCCTGCGACGCCGCGCCCGATTCGCTCGAGCTTCGCCTCGCCGCACTGCTTCACGACATCGGCAAGCCCCCAACTCTGGCGATAGGAGCAGACGGCGAGCGTACCTTCCACGGACACGACAAGGTTTCCGCGGATCTGTCAGCCGATCTGTTGCGACGACTGAAGTACCCAAACCGTCTCATCGACTCTGTCACGACCCTGGTGCGTCACCACATGTTTGCCTACACACCGGAGTGGACCGATGCGGCGATCCGCCGCTTTATCGTGCGCGTGGGTGCCGATCGGGTCAGGGATCTTGTCGCGCTCCGCGTGGCCGACTCCTACGCGGTCGCCGGTCAGCGCAGGAACTCGCCTCTTCTGGATGAGCTCGCTATGCGTGTTGAGGAACAGCTCGCTTACAATCACGCATTTGGAGCTACAGACCTTGCGATCTCCGGAAACGATCTGATCGAAATGGGAGTTCCGCGCGGCCCACGGATCGGCATTATGATCGATCTTCTTCTGGAGACGGTCCTGGACGACCCAAATCAGAATTCGCGAGAAACTCTTTTGAGGATTGCGCGAAGAACCTACGAGGAACGGTTTGACAAAGCCGAGGCAGACGCCCCACCCCGCTAGTATTACGACCCTCGGAGCGCCTGGTATGCCAAAGAAGCGGCTGCTTGCTCAGCCTGCTTCTTGTTCGTCCCTTTGCCGGGACCAAACTTCTTCCCGGCCACTTCCACGACCATCCAGAATACGCGCTCGTGATCAGGGCCGGTTTTTTTGTCCAAGACGTACTTGGGATAGGTCCGGTACTCTTTTTGTGCGAACTCCTGGAGCAGTGTCTTGTAGTCCTTCTGGTGTCGATTCTCGAGGACCTTGTTGATTTCCGGGACGAGGTACTCAAGAACAAATCGTCGCGCTTCGCGCCACCCGCTGTCGAGATAGTAGGCACCAATGATCGCCTCAAGTGCGTCGGCGAGGATCGCCTTTTTTGCTCGGCCGCCGGAGTACTCCTCACCTTTTCCAACGAGCACAAAGTTGTCCAACCGGATACCACGAGCAATACCGGAGAGGCTGGTCTCGCTGACCACAAAACTCTTGATCTTGGCGAGGTCGCCCTCAGGACGATCTGGCAAAGACTCGTGCAGGTACTCCGCGACCGCAAGCCCCAGGACGGAATCACCCAAGAACTCGAGTCGTTCATTGTTGTCAACCGAACCGTTCGATTCGTTCGCGTACGAACGGTGAGAGAAGGCCAAGTTGAGGAGCTCTTGATTCTTGAATTTTAACCCCGCGTGACGCTGAAACAGGGCGAGCTCGTCACGTCGTGCGCCTTCAACTGGGGGGCACTTGTACGAATCGTGCCGTTTGAAGAATCGGGGTGAACGCCGGCGCATAAAAAGAGCGCCCCCACATGAGGGAGCGCCTACTCAAAGAAAGGATCTACTGCTTCTGGGTCTTGATAAAGTCCAAGGCATCACGGACGGTCTCAAACTCGTTTGCCTTCTCGTCCGGAACCTCGATGCCAAGCTCTTCTTCGATCGCGTACACCAGCTCGAATGTATCGAGACTGTCCGCACCAAGGTCCTGGCGGAACGAGGAGTCCATCGTAATCTTGCTCTCGTCAATTTCCAGTTTTTCGGCGATGAGCTTCTTCATCTTGTCAAATAGTTCGTCAGCCATTGGCTACTCCTTAGTTACTCGAGATCTTCTGGTTCGAAAATTTGCTTGCCGCGGTAAAATCCGCTTTTCATGTCAACATGGTGACGTTTCACCGGCTCACCGGACTCGGGGGAGGTGATCAGTGTCGGAAGCTTGATCTTGGCGTTGATCTTTCGCCGTCTCCGGGTCCGGGCCTTTGAGTGTCGTTTCTTGGGTACTGCCATATCTTCCTCTGATGCCCTGGAACGGGCTTCTGGTTCACCGCAAAGTCTGCCGAAAGATAGCGTAACCCTTTATGGTTGTCAACATTACGAGCGCGAGGACCGCCCCACTCGCCCGGCCAGAGCCTCCGCCACCGAAGGCGGCACCATGGTCGAAATATCGCCTCCAAGGCGTGCGAGTTCCTTGATTGAAGTCGACCGGAGGACGAAATACTGAGGGTCGGTCGGCATAAAGATCGTCTCGACCGATGGATTCAGACCCTTGTTCAACATGCTCAACTCGAACTCGTAGTTGAAGTCTGCCAGAGCACGAACGCCCCGAATCATGATCGGCGCATTCACCTTCTCTGCGAACTTCACAATCAACTGGTCCCACACGTGGACTTCCACATTGTCGTGATGGGAGACGAGGTCACGCATCATCTCGTATCGCTCATCTGCGGTGAAGGTGTAGTTCTTGTTCGGGTTGACGGCTATGACCACGTAGATCTGGTCGTATATTCGGGTCGCTCGTTCGAGCAGGTTGAGGTGTCCGTTCGTGGGGGGATCAAACGAACCTGGGAGGAGCGCCTTCAGCACACGGCCATCCTACCGGGCGCCCACCGGGCGGTCAATTGGCGAGGCGTTTTGAACTGACGAGCTCGGAACTCAGCCGCTGCGCGATCTTCTGAATCGCATCGTCGACATAGGTCTGATCGCGAATCTTCTTCTTGAGCTCGGCAATCCTTCTTGGATCTGACTTTTTGGCTATCCTCACCATGCTCCACTTCCGCCAAAGGCATCTTTGAGGTGCACAATCGAATCGTGGATGAAGATCACGTCAAACCGAGGCTGGAGACGTGCATATGACGGATGCCTAGCGAGAAACCTGGCTGCGGTACGTATAATGCGTCCCTGCTTCCGGCGGTCCAGGGCATGTTCCAACCCCTCGATGGGCATCCGTTCCCAACTCTTCACCTCGCAAAACGCGATGGTGCCACCTTCTACAGCTATAATATCGACCTCGCCCGCACGAGTTCTGAAGTTTCTTTCTACAATGGAATAGCCAGATTCTTGAAGAAAATGACCCGCGGTGCTCTCGCCCTTGGCGCCACGGTCAGATGTGGACCCTGGTCGCACGCGGCAGCCTACCGTCTCGCGATGTCTTTTGGGTTCACTGCTTTGGCGATAAAGACGTCTTTCTCACGCGCAAGGTCGACGATCGCGCCCTCATCACGTTGGAACTCGCGGCCGTTCGCGTCGATCATGATCTTGACCTGCGGTCGAAGCGCAGCACCGCTATTGACTTCGATCACTCGGCCTATCCGACCATCCTTCAGGAGCACCACGCTACCAATGGGATAGATCCCCATCGTTTGAATAAAGGCGCGTAGGATGTCGGGATCAAAGCGCTTGCCGTTGTCGCTTAATATTGTCTTCATGGCGACGTAACCGATCATCGAATCTCTATACGGCCGTTTGCTGACCATTGCTTCGAAAGCATCAACGACCGCCACAATGCGCGCCATCACCGAGATGTTTGCCCCGCTCATTCGCTTTGGGTAACCCTGCCCGTCCCACCGTTCCTGATGTTGGAGTGCGGCAACGCCGATCTCCTCCGCGAAACGCATCTCCTTTGTGATGATGCGATACGAGTAGATGGGGTGTGCCTGAATCGCCTTTACTTCGTCAGGCGAAAGCTCCGTCGACTTGTTTCGGACGGCGGATGGGACACGCAGCATTCCAACGTCGTGAAGCAGGGCGGCCGTCGCAAGCTGAATCAGCTTGTGCTGGACCATGTTCAGGCTTTGGCCGACGAGTGTGGCGAGAATCGTGCTGTTGAGAGCATTCTCGATGAAGCCCGATTCGCCCTGAAGGCCGTAGAGGATGAGTTGGACGACTTCACCTTTCCGCCGAGCGAGCAGTTTTAACAGGCGGTCGATCGTCTCGTCGATCTCTACCGACTTGACCGCCGTATTCGCCTTGACTCGCTCGAAGACATCCTGCATCTCCGCCGCGATCTTTGAGTACGCATCGATAACCGCTTGCTGTTCCGGGGTGCTGAATGCTTGCTGAAGGAAGGAGTTTTTCTTGGATGAGGGAAGCTCTTTGAGGGGCTTGCCCTCGGTGGTAACGGACTGAACCCTCCATTTGATCAGCCGATCGATGTCCCGCTGCTTGATCTCCACGTTTTCCGGGACGAGAAGGTTCTCGCCATCGACGTAGACGGGCTTATCGAATCTGAGACCAGGACGCAGGTCGCTGACCTTAATGGTTTTCATCCCACACCTTTTTTCTGACGATCGCTGCTTCTCCACACCAACGCCAGGAGTTCGGCGACAGCGACGTACATGGATTCCGGGATTAGCGTCTCCGGATCAAGCCGAACAAGCGAGTCCGCAAGTTCCGGAGATTCCGTGACGGGAACCCCTGACGCGCGAGCGATCTCGACCAGTCGATCGGCGAGCTCTCCCTCTCCCCTGGCGACCACGATCGGCGCTACGGTCGTCTCGTCGTAGGCAAGGGCGACGGAAACGCGTCGTCTCTTCATGCCCTTTCGTCCAATTGCCCGATTATAACCGGGCCGTCTTCGTCTGAAAAGCCGTCGTTCGACACCCCATCAGTGGTCGAGGCGGTGAAGGTCGCACCTGCATTTGTGAGCCAAGACTGAAACTCCGCGTCCTCAGAGAGCTCTCCGCCTGCAATCTGCTCGATCGAGAGGCGTTCGTCTTGTTGGCGAAGCCGGAAGACGACTCGCTCCTCACCGCGCCATACATGCAAGTAGGCACTATCCGTTGACGGGGTCCACCGAGTTTCACGCCCGTCCATGTGATGGATTGCGAGCGCCGCGGCAAAGCCCATCTCCTCGGGTGGATCGAGCGGAAGAATCACCCAGTGTCCATGCGCCCCTCTTCGGTGATTGAAGAGCTGGAGCGCTTCCTGCGCATCGGCTACCGGAGAGTGATCGGCATGCACCGTGTGGACAGGTGAGTCGATTCGCGACTTTTCAGATGCCTCCTCGTGGCGAGCGTCGCCGTCTCTTGGACGATCTCCGGAGGTATCGTCTCGTGAATCCTTCCCAAAGAGGCTCTCAACGATCGCCTGTCGAACGGTGGGAGCATCTAGCAGGCCCTTCTCATCCAGAATGGCAAGCAGCCGCGCTCGAGACCGCAGGTCCAGACCCGACCGTCCGGCCAACATCCGTCTGACTGTCTCCAGACGCGATTCGCCGAGCGAAAGACCCGATCGAACAAAAGCCTGTGTGACATCATCGAGTGACGGCAGTTCTTTTAATGGGTTTGGAGAGGGGAAGTGCTCGGCGATCGCTCTTGCAGGGGCGCTTCGCGGATCCAGGATTCTGAGACGGAAAACGCCGCTGCGCTTGCCGATGATCGTCGCGCGAAAGAGGCCGTCGGACTCAGGAGCCCCCTCGAACTCGGCGTTGATCCGAACTCCGTCTACGAGCACCCTGATCGTACCTCTATCGCTCGGGCCGAGAACTCGACCACGAACGACAGAACCGATTGAGAGAGCTTGTGGTTGTCGTGGTGTTTCAGGGCTCTGTTGAACCCTCATGAAGGGGCGGGATGCTACTCGCTTGCGGCTGTAGCCTTGCGGTCTTGCTTGCGCTGGATACGCTCCGCGACCTTGGCACGCTTTCCGACCCGATCCCGAATGTAGTAGAGCTTCGCTCGGCGAACTTTTCCCTTCCGGGTAACTTCGATCTTTTGAATGCGCGGTGAGTGGACAGGGAAGACTCGCTCGACGCCAACGCCGTATGAGAGCTTCCGGACGGTAAAGGTCTGGCGGAGACCACTGTTCTTCCGCGCAATCACCAGACCCTCGTAGATCTGAACTCGCTCGTTCTTTCCTTCGACGATCGAGAAGTGGACCTTGACGGTGTCCCCAATCCGAAAGTCGCTGCGATCCTCTTTTAGCTGAGTCGCTTCAATTGCCTTGATCAGATCCATCTGTCCCTCCGTGCTTTGCACGCAATATCTCTACTTCATCTTCGGTCACACCGGAGCGCTCAAACAGGTCAGGTCGAACATGGATGGTTCGTTCAATCTGCTGCCAGCGACGCCATTCGGCGATCTCTCTATGGTGCCCCGATAGGAGGACCGAGGGAACGGCCATTCCTTCGAAGACCTCCGGTCTTGTGTAGTGCGGATACTCCAGCAACCCGTCCGAGTGGCTCTCCTCTTCAAGGGAACCGGCCCGAATGACACCGTCCAACAGTCGGTAGACGGCATCCACAATCACCAGCGATGCAATCTCTCCCGACGAGAGCACATAGTCACCAACCGAAAGTTGGACATCAACGTACCGATCGATGATCCTCTGGTCAATCCCCTCGTACCGTCCACACAGAAGCACAAGTTCTTTCTGGGACGAAAGATCCTCGGCTGCCGTCTGATCAAAGAGCCTCCCCGCAGGTGTCGGCATCACCACTCGTTGACCCTGTCGAGCGACTGATTCCAACGCTCTGGCAATCGGCTCGGCCTTCATCACCATTCCGTACCCGCCGCCGTATGGCGCGTCATCGCAGGTTCGGTGCCGATCGGTCGCGAATGCGCGAATATCAATCACCTCATATTCGACCAGCTCACGCTCGATCGCCTTCGCCATGATGCTCTCTTGGAAATACGGGCGGACGAGGTCGGGGAACAAGGTGAGGAAGGTGAACTTCACTCGAGCACCTCTGGATCGAGCAACTCGAGGGTAGATGCGCGAAGGTCGAGTTCCCCAACGAAGTGGTCTGTAAAAGGCACAATTCGAGTGGTTCCGTCTTCGATGCTCACTTCGAGCAACGGCCACGGCCCCCCGTCGAGCACATTTGCCACGACTCCCATAGGAGATCCCTTCACGATGACCGAGAGACCCACGAGATCAGCGTAGTAGTACTCACCCTGCCCCAGCGGCGCCGCGTTCGCTCTGCTCGCGACCACGTCCCAACCGCTCCATCGCTTCGCCTCCTCCGGCGAATCGACCCCTTGCAGGCTCACCAGGGCCACTCCATGAGCAATACGGACCCGACGAATGGCGATCGAACACCGCTCGTCGCCTCGCACCAGGGTGAGCGCGATAAGTCGCTTGAAGTGACTATACTCTCCGGAAAGGCTCTCAACCTTCAGTTCGCCGTGAACACCGTGCGGTTTGCGGACGCGCCCGATCACGAGTTCATCGTTCAACTAATCGAGAATCTCCAGGACGACGCGTTTTCCGTTTCGCGTCGTAGATGCACTGAGGATGGTCCGAAGGGCCTTCGCGATTCTCCCGTGCTTTCCAATCACCTTGCCGACGTCTCCGGCCGCAACCTTGAGCTCGAGGATCGTGGATTTCTCGCCCTCGATCATGTTCACCTCGACCTCGTCCGGCTCGTCCACGAGCGCCTTCGCGACGTAAGAAACGAGTTCTTTCTCCATGACGACTACTTAACCGTGATGTTCTGCTTGTTCAGAATCCTGCGGACGGTGTTTGAGGGCTGTGCTCCCTTGCTCAGCCATTCACGCACACGGTCTTCTTTGATCTGAACCTGTTGGCCCTCGGGTGAAATCGGGTGGTAGACACCGAGCTCTTCGAGCGCGCGTCCGTCCCGGGGCTTCCGAGAGTCCATGACGACAATGCGGTAGTAGGGTCGCATCTTTGTTCCGAGTCTCTTCAATCGAATCCGAACCATTGGTCCTCCTATCCGCCCAGTTGAGACATAACCTGGGCTTGGTACTTCTTGTTCTTGGTCATCTTTTTCATCATCAGCCGCATCTTCTCAAACTTTTTGAGAAGCTTGTTCACAGCGTGGACGCTGGTCCCGCTTCCCCGCGCAATCCTTTTCCGGCGCGGGGGACCGATGATCCGATGATTTCTACGTTCACCGGGAGTCATCGAGAGAATGATCGCCTCTTCGTGCTTCATCTCTCGTTCGTCTATGTCTTCCTCGTTGATTCGTCCCTTCGCTCCGGGAATCATCTCGAGCAACGACTCGACACTGCCCATTTTTTTGACCCGCTGGAACTGGGCGAGGTAATCCTCCAGGGTGAAGGTGGCACTGGCCATCTTTGCCTGAAGTTCCTCTGCCTCCTTCTGGTCAATCGTCTCCTGCGCCTTCTCGACAAGTGAGACAACATCGCCCATTCCGAGAATCCGAGATGCAATACGATCCGGATAGAAGGGGTCCAGATCTCCCGGCTTCTCGCCAACACCAATAAACTTGATTGGTGTCTTGGCAATGCTCTTCAGACTCAGCGCCGCGCCGCCACGGGTATCTGAGTCAAACTTCGTGAGGACAACGCCGGACAGGCCGACCGCCTCATCAAAAGACTTGGCGACGTCAACCGCCGCCTGACCGGTCATGCTGTCCGCAACGAGCAGTGTCTCCTGCGGATCAGCAACCTGGCGCACACGAGCGATCTCGGCCATGAGATCCTCGTCCGCCTGCATTCTACCCGAAGTGTCGACAATCGCCACATTGAACTGCTCGCGCTTTGCGTGGGCAAGGCCCCGTTCTACAAGAGCCTCGGGTGATTCAGCATCACGCTCGCTGTATACATCAACGCCGATCTGCCCGCCCAGCGTGACCAACTGATCAATCGCAGCGGGTCGCACAAGGTCGGCAGCGATCAGAAGAACGCGCCGGCCCTCCTTTTGGAGACGCAATGCGATCTTGGATGCACTTGTTGTCTTGCCCGAACCCTGGAGGCCAAGAAGCAGTATTGTCGACAGCGTATCCGGCCCACGAAGCGCCAGATCCTGTCGCTCATCGCCCAGGAACTGCACCAAGCGGTCGTAGACCACTTTGACAAACTGCTGTCCCGGTGAGACCGAGCGAAGAACCGCCTCACCCTTCGCTTCTTCCAGCGTGCGATTCACAAATCGGCGAACGACTCGAACATGGACGTCGGCCTCAAGGAGGGCGATCTTGATCTCCTCCATCGCGTCCTGAACGTTCTTCTCGCTGATCGAACCTTTCCCGGAGAGCTGGCGCGCGATCTGAGTAAGCTTGTCAGACAGACGTTCGAGCATAGTATCCGGTCGAAACCAGACCTCTATATAGTGATTGCGGCACCTACTGTCAATTGCGCCTATCTGATGTCGAGGAAATGCCGTCTGAGGTACTGAAGCTGCTCGCGACTCGAATCCCAATGGGCAGAAAGCGGGTGCAGATCGACGATGTACTCAAAGGCTCTCGCTGCGAGGCGCACGTTCTGACCTGGTCCGGGGGCGACACTCTCGCTCGCCAACAGGTAGATCGTCGCATCGCTCAATCGAGGGAAGACATCCTCAACATCGTCGAGCGAAATTGCGTGAAGCTCGCCGTGTTCCTCAAGCAAATGAATTGCCTCTGCTACCACTGCATCATCCCTCACGGAGAGCGCATCCCGGAGGATCCACTCCCTCGCTGACGGGGCATAGCTGCTCTCAACTCCCGAAAGGAGGCGCCAGAATGCGCGCTGCTCTACTTCGGGGCGCCCGTCGAGCTCGGAGATCAACGACTCTACGAGTGTGTCATCCCGAAGGCTCGTCGCGAGGCCAGGGTCTCTGAGGAGCTGGGCCAAAGTCACGGACGAAGGTCGACCGGCAGACTCGCTTCCCGGAGCAAGATCAGCTCCCGGCGCCACAGCTACCGATCCTGTGCCAATAGAGGTGACAGGACTCGTTGCCAGCTGCCGGTACTCAAGATCGGTCTCTCCACTCTCCGCGACATCAAGTGCAAGCCTGCGGTCAATAAGCGCACCACTTGCCGCATCCTGCTGTTGGAACCAGAGCGTCTGCTCGCCTCCGCCGGGAACGGCGAAGGTAAAGGCCTCATCGTCTCCACTGCTTTCCTTGCCCAGTAGCTGCACCGCCGCGCCGCCTAGATCTCGACCAACATAGAGCCAGCCTTTCCCAGGCAAGACGACTCGAATCTCGGAGTTCGCCGGCACTGTGGCGTAACGAAGAGCGTCAGGCGCGGGCTCCTGAGAAAGAGGTGTGGCAGATTGGAGACTCGCCGGATCCTCGATGGCTCGATCGGAACCGACCGTCGCGGCCGCAGATTCGTTCAAGAGCGGCGTGACGAGCGCAACGGGGTTTGAGAGCCGTTCTGGAGCGGCAGGAAGTCGTGGCGTTCCGGATGCTCCCAGAGACGGGACGTTAGAGTTCCCTATCGCGGGCAGGCCGACGGGCCCCTGCGGAGCCGGGCCAGGCGCAGTCGTCCGGAGGTCCGCCCCGCCGACTGGGAAGACAGCTGGAGACGCTGCTGCCGGTAATCCGACGACAGCA
>JANQQY010000379.1 GCA_028284845.1 Spirochaetales bacterium | reverse complement strand
CGCGGCCCACACCAGCCGCCAGCGCAATCTCAGCGAGCGTTGAAGCGGGGTTAAGCGCAAGCGACGCTGCCGCCGCGTCCAAGAGACGCTGTCGCCGATCAGCATTGTGGGCTGATTCGGACCTAAATGTTCTTTTTGAGACATTCATGTATCGTTTGGATAAATTACGTATCGTATATGAGTGAGTCAAGGAGGTTGATTGCGAGGGAGGAGGGGAGCGCGATGATGAGCTGAAGAGGCCGAGCTGCGTCTCAGACGCTCTTGATCGCGGCCTCTACGTGCGAACGCTTCCATTGGTGTGCTCCAAGGTCACGATAAAGCTGCTCCCTCTCCGGATCGTTCACCATCATGACTCCTTGAAGCGTGTCGCTCTTGTCGTAGTAGGCCCACATCGATCCCCGTCCCACCGAGTACTTCACCTCCTCGAACCTGTCTCGATCCCGGTGGTGGAATCGGCAGAGGGAGAAGAAGTAGTGGTCGAACAGTTTGGTCTTGAGACGGAAGGGAGCGAACTCATACGACTCGTTCGCACCGCCGGCGTTCCTCCCGGCGACCACTCCTTGCTCCTTCGCGTGCCTCCAGAGGTGCGTGGCCGGCCGATCGATGTGCTCCGCCACATCCCCGGCAGCGTAGATCTGCTCCTGGCCAAGGACCCGAAGCTTCTGATCGACGAGGATCCCACCCTTTGGGTTGACCGGCAGGTGCGCGACCTTTGCAAGTTCCGTGTTCGGCTTTACTCCCGTCGCGCAGACAACCGCATCAAAAAGATGTGTGGTCGCGTCGCCCTTGAAGGTGACCGCACTCTTCTCGCCGTTCTTCTGAATGAGCGACACTTCATCCTGCATTCGCAGACTCACATCGTTTGCCACGAAGAGAGCGTTCATCTGTGCGCCGACCTCCGCGTTCAGATCGTGTGACATCAGCGTTGCGCCGCGACCCACGAGAGTAACGTCGGCAGCAAGCTTCACAAGCTGTTCCGCAACCTCAACGCCAAGGACCCCCGTCCCTACGACAAGGATCTGTTTCCCACGACCGGCATCGCCGCGAAGACGCTCTATCTCGGCCTTGCTCGTTCCAAAATGAACGTCCTTGTAGACAGCGTTTTCGAATACGGGATACGCGGGGCGAGCGCCGGTCGCAACGATGAGGGCTCCCCACTCGTACTCCGAGTCGTCGGAGAGCGTGATCGTGCGTCGTTCAACATCAATGCTCTCCGCTCGGGTCCCCGTCACACACCGAATTCGCGAGGAATCCCAGTGAGTCGTCTTGAGCTTCTCCGTGAACGCCGTCGGAGGAAATGACGTGGCGGTACTCAGATGCTCGGCGAAGGTCTTTGACACCTTGGTGCGCTGGTAGAGTTCCCCAGGCTCTTCGTGCACCAGGAGAACCGATCGTTCTGTACGCCTCGCCACTTCATTTGCCGCTGCGTGCCCAGCTGCACTCCCCCCGATTATCGCAACGTCAACCTTGGATCGTTTTGAATCACCCACATCACACTCCCTTGAAGCAGTTACGTCCGAGTATCGCCAGAGAGCGTTGGGTGAGCAAATCCACGGTTCGTGGTACTCTCAGCCCATGCGTGTAATCGGATTCATCGCGCTCGTTCTGGTCTCGTCAATCGCAGTGGCCGGCGAGCGAATAGATATCGTAGAGATCAGAGACATCGGAAGCGGGGAGCAGGTTTCGATCAGGGGTGAGGTCATCTCGATTGACGGTCTCACTGAGATCACCATGCGGGACGGAAGCGGCCGCGTGAAGGTGTTCGCCGCACTCGGCTTCCGTCGGGCGGCGTTTGGCGTTGGAGACACAATCACCGTCACCGGCGCGGGAGAACGATCGTGGCTTGGCTTACGCAAGAGCCTTCACGCGGACACTCTCATCCTTCCGGATGGGAGCGTGTTCGTAGCGAACGACCCGCTCCTCCTCTACTGCGAGGAAGGCATGGACGCGGTGTCGGCTGCAGGAACGGCTGCTCCATAGCATCACCCATTTGTCCGATGCAATCGACCTCGTCGTGCGCCAGCTACCAGGGGATCATACATCCCCCGAGTATTGGTCATGATCCGGGAGAGTCGATTCGATGTCACGGACGCGACGCCAAGCAAGGCTAAAGACTCCTACTCCTACCATCCCGAACCCGAGGATCGAGTACTGGAGGGCAAATCCGGCGCCGACTCCAGTGCCAAACACGGATCCAAGATAGGGAGCCAACAGTCCGCCGTCGGCCATCGCAGGCTCAAGTATGAAGTCTCCAATGGGACCTTTGAGAGACTGCGCAATCAGTGAAACTGATCCGAGCACGACCCTGAACGCAGCGAAGTATCTCCCCTGAAACGCTGGATCGACCTTGGCCATCACGATGGATTGCTGGGCGCTCAATAGGAGTGGGAAGTTGGCCGACGTGTATCCCTGGGTCGGCACCCATGCCGAAACAGACCTGCCAAACCCGAAAGCGGACTTCCCAAGGCCCGCGGCTACCATGCTCACTCCATAGGTAATCATTCTTCGCCTTGGCAATCCCAACGCGCTGACGAGAAGAGCCGCGATAACACCGCCAACACCGGACGCTGCCGATACGGCCGCAAGAGCGGTCTCGTCGTTCCCTGTGCGCCCAAGGACCATCGCAACGTCAGGAGTCGCGTCATGAAAGAGGGACCAGAGACACGCGATAACAAGAAGCGCTCGAAGAGGCGGCCGGTCCCAGATATAGCGAAAACCGTCCGCGAGCTGCCTACGAATCGGCACGGTTTGCGACGTCGGTTCAGATCGGGGCTGAGGCACCGGCGAGAACCCGACGGTGGCGACCGCGACCACAAACGTGACGACATCGACAAGAAAGACGCCGAACAGACCGCTTGACTGATAGACGAGAGCCGCGAGGACAGGGCTCAGTATGTTTCCGCCGTACCAGGTTAGTGTCGTCATGCCGCTTACGCGCCCGTACTGTTCCTTCGACACCATCGTGGAGAGCGATGACCGGTACGCAAGACCCTGAAGCGAATCGAAAGGCATGTTGATTGCATTCGCGACGTAGAGGTGCCAGATCTCGAGGTTTCCCGAGAGAAAGAGAAGCATCAGGGAGATCGTGGAAAGACCGGCCACTGAATCCCCAAGTATCATGAGCCGCTTGCGGCTCGACCGATCAACGATAACACCGGAAAAGAGCGTCACCACGAGCGTTGGCACGAGAGCAAAGACGCCCGTGAGCGCGAGCGACGTAGAACGCCCGGTTTGCTCGAAGATCCAGATACCGATGGCAAAGCTGGTCATCTTGCTTCCGACGGACGAGACGGTTTGGCCAAGCCAGATCGTCAGGAAACTACGAATGAGTTGCCTCCACTTGTCTCACCCTACCCTCAGCAAGCATCGGACCCAGGATAAGGTAGCCGTATTTCAACGCCGCGGCCATGTCGATCTCATCTGCAAGGAGAACTCCGTACCAGTCCTTACAAAGAAATGGTGTCTCTCTGACCAATCTATCTGCTGATCAGTACTAAAACCGAAACCGGGAAGAGGAAGCGCCACTACCGCGACAAGCTCACGCCCGGGCGCCCTCAACAAAACGGAGTCCGGACGCCTGGTCTGATATTCCTGGCCCGGAACAGATAATGAATCAATCCGCGACGGTTTGCGGCGATGCTCGGCATGGTTCTTCGCTAGCAGGCGCTCCGCAATCTGTCGCCAACTGCAACCTCAGTGGCACGGAATGCGAATGATTGCGCTCGGACACTCGCGTAGCTTCGTGACAACGGAGGATAGAGATGCCTGACACACAATCGTACGGATCTGGGACACTGCCCGTCTTGCCTGTCGCAGATGTGGATGCTACTGCTCGCTTCTACACCGACGTTTTGGGATTCAATGAGGTTCTTCGCCAGCCGATGCCGGACGGAACGTTGGTGAACGCGAGAGTCGAACTCGACAATTGTCACTTCATGTTCAACCTGAACCCGAAGGATGCTCGGAACGCCGGAGGCGGTGTCTACTTCTGGATTCGAGTGGATGGTCGGGACATCGATTCCCTCTATCAGAGCTTGCAGGAGAAAGATGTCGAGATCGTTGAGCAGATCAAGAATCAATTCTGGGGCGATCGATCTTTCACCATTAAAGACCTGAACGGCTATTTCCTGGCATTCAACAAGGCGATCAAGCAGTAGTCACCCTGGATTGCGCATCGGCGCCTGTCGAGGCGTGGTCCCGTACCATCGCTTGTGCGCGCGAATAAACGAGGCGGTGTCCGCATACCCGGTGAGGTAGGCGAGTTCATCAACTGTCAGATCGGAGTCTTCGACGTAACGGCCACAGAGCGAGCGTCGCACCTCATCAACGATGTGGGAGAATGCCGGCGCGCCCTCCGCCTTGAGCCGTCTCTGCAGCGAACGCGGACTCAGCTCCATGATGGCAGCTACAGCGTCGATGGTTGGAGGGACGGGGCTCATCTCCCGGAGAACGAGTTCTCGCACGCGGGCGGCGATCGTCTGCGGCTGCTCAAAGGAGGCTGCCAGGTCGTCTGCGTAGCGTTGGAGGACGGACAGGAGGTTGCCGTCACTGGTAGCGACGGTGGAATTGCCAATGGAGGCAGGGAACCCCATGCGATTGGCCGGACGATCGAACTGCATACGGCACGCGAACACCTGGTAGAGTTCATGGACATGCGCCGGCCGTGATTCGGCGAACCAGAGCAAGGAGGGTACGATCGGACCACCGGTGATCTGTCGCATCGTAACGAGCATTGAGGCGTAGGTGGTCGCAAGGCAATCCGATACGACAGGAGCCGGTTCCCGGAGCCATTCCTCGCGTGGGGTGAACTCTACGTAAAGACTTCCTCGGTACTCGCCCAGGCTCATCTCCATTGCATTCGCAATCAGGGCGCTGTACTCGACTCCCTTCTCAAGCGCGGAACGGACGGTGGAACTGCTCTGCATAATGAGCGAAGTGGTCCGTAGCGCTGGAGCACTGTGACTCGAAACCATGTGAAGTCCGATGGCGTGATCGCCGCTCAGTTCGATCGCCCGCATCCAGAGCGAGCTCATGGTCGAACCCTCGATTCGGATGTCTTCTCGGTCGAGGTGGTCGGCAGGTAGTCCAAGAATCGCATAGAGCTCGTTCGACTCGATCCCTCTATGCTCGCAGTACCGGATGATGTTGTGTGCGATCTTGGCAGAGAAGCTGACGGCCACGGCTGCGAAATCCTCCTCTACTCTCACTATCCGCCTTTGCAAGCATTCGTCAAAGGACCCGTCCGTTTCACCTCGGCCTATCGACCCGGAGAGCTTGCTCCATGTAGGAGAGGTTGCTGTCGTAGCGTAGTCGAATGTGAGCGCTAACACGGCGAGTAGACCAAGATGCGCTATGCAGATTCTCCTCACAACCGACGGCGGATCGATCTGTTCAGCGACACGATGTTTCTCATTCGGGGCGCGTCGCCGCCAAGACGAGAGAGCGCGTGCTCCGCGCGGTGCATCAGCTCGGCTTCCGTCCCAATAGCAGTGCGCGCGACCTTGCCGGCGGCCGCTCACACCCCATCGTGGTCTATCATCTCAACGGGATTGAACGAAAGGCGCGCGAGCGCGGGTACGCCGTCTCGCTTCGGTTCGCCGACCCGTACTCGTCGCACAAAGAGGTTCTCGGGAAGCTACGAGAGACCGCAGCCGAACGGCCGGCCGGAATCATTGTATCGATGCACCGGTGCACGGCGAGAGCAGCGCACGGGAGGCGTGCGTTGATGCCTTGGCCGCCGCAGGTACTGAACCCGCAGCGATTCCGCAGTATGAGGCATTCGACTCAGCAGCCGGGTACGACGCGGTGACCCGCCTCATATCCAACGCCGTGCGATTCTCCGCCATCTTCGCCGCAAGCGATGGGGTCGCGCTCGGTGCCTTGGCGGCACTTCACGATCGCGGGTTTCTGGTACCGGACGAGGTCTCCGTGGTCGGATTTGGGGACGAAGCGTTCGCACCGTTCCTTCGGCCCGCACTCACGACCGTTCGACAAGACTTCGCACGAATTGGCGAAGTGGCGGTGAGCATGATCCTCACCGCGCTCGAAGGGGAGCGGACGCCGGATTCCTTCACGGCTGAGCCTGAGTGTGTGATCAGAGAATCTACCGCGCGGGTCGCAGATGAATAGACAAGAAAGGAGCGCGATCGTGCACAAATCTGTGAAACTTGAACTCGTTAGGGTGGAGAGAGAGCCGGTAATCGCCGAGACCAACTACGATTGGGACGACGAGACACATCGGATGTCACCCTGGACGCGTATGGCTGTCTTTGATGTCGATCACCACCGGTGACGACTCTTCTACGTCGGCGACCGTCGGAGACTGGGCTTCTCGAGCGTCTACACATGGCCGGCCGCATCGGCATTGGCGCGCTCTACGATGCATTCGGCGCATACGTGTATGATCAACAGAGCAATACGTTCCATGTGGGGCTGGTTCGCTCTGACGGCAGGATCGACGGGGCTGGATTGGGTAGGGGGTCGGGCAGTGATTCGATCGACGGTACGGCTCGTAATCAACTAAGAGGTGAGGCTGGGATGGCAGATTCCACACATCCCCATATCGGGTACCGACAGACACTCCATTTTCGGTTCTTTCTCACCGCCTTCGTGGTGGGACTGCTTCCTCTGATTCTCTCATGGTTGGTCTCGTACCTCCTCATCGCGCGAACAATTCAGCAGCGCGCGGAGGTCGTCTATGAACAGGACGTGCAAAACGCGTTCAGCGATCTACGGGAGCAGGTGCGTGATCTGTTCGAGTTGATGCTCCTTTCGGCTGAGAACCCAGCTCTCTCAGAGCTCGCTTCGAATGTCGACTTCTCACAGCCGGATGCGTCGACGTTCAGAACGACGGTACTCATGGGCGAGTACCTCGCGCCGATTGCGCTCGGGCTGCCCGGGGTCAGCACGGCGATCATGACGGAAGAGTCCGGTTACTACCTGCACGACTGGTTTGCCCAGGAGCAACTGGAGCTTCAAAGCGCGGACTGGTTCGAAGACCTCTACGAGGCGGACAGCCCGCGATTCGCGTCGAGCGCCATCGACAATGTGAACCCGTACGCGCCCGGAGCCACGATGGCGGTGGCGGGAACACGGATTCTCGGTTCTCAGGCGTGGATCGTCGCCTTCCTCGACGCTCGTTTCCTTGAGCCGGTGCGTCGGCTTGGACTCAACCCGGAAATCTCCTACGCCGTCTACGCGAGTGGGGGCACCCTGCTGGATACCTATGCTTCAGACGGAACGTCGGTCTTCCCGTCGAATCCAGTAGATGTCGCGGAGGCGTTCGAAGCGGACAAGCTCGCCGCCACCATCCATCGCGAGCCGCTCAGCGGAATGACGGTGGTCGTGACATCGCCGCGTTCTCTCTTCCGCCGAGAGACGCTGATCCTCTCACTGACCATCGCAACCATTGTGGTCATCCTGGCCGTTGCGGTGGCCTTCGCGGCGTTTCTCACCTCAAAGCGAGTCTCCTCGCCCATCCACGATCTCTACGAACGGATGCGTATGGTAGCCGACGGAGACCTCCGGGCGGAGAGTCCGGTTCGCGGTGTGGAAGAGGTTCGCTTCATCTGCGAGGGCTTCAATACGATGCTGTCCGAGATCCGGGAGCTGGTGAAACGAGCCCGATCGGTTGAGATCGTCGCGCTGCAGTCGCAGGTGAGCCCGCATTTTATCTCCAATACGCTCGCCTGCTTTCAGAGCCAGATTCGCCCCTACTCCGCAGAGATCTCAGAGTCGCTCGCGGCATTCAATCGCCTGATTGGGAGTTCGTTCCGGACGACCGACAGCGACATTGCACTACGGGACGAGATCGAGAGTAACCGCGACTACATTCGGCTGCTCAACCTTCGGTACGGTGGCCTCGTTCGAGACGAGTGGGAGATAGAGGATTCTGCTTCCGAGACGCTCGTGCCGCCCCTCATGCTTCAGCCGCTCCTTGAGAATGCGGTTATGCACGGTATCTCCGGACAGCTGAACGGCGGAAGGCTTGGGACGATTCGGGTCGAGGCGAGATGTGAGGCGCACGATCTTGTGGTCGATGTGATGGATGATGGAGTCGGGCTCTCGCGAGCGGCCTTTGATCGAGCGCTCGAGACACCGGGTTCAGATCACATCGGCATCTCGAATGTACACCGGCGGCTGCAGCTACGGCATGGTACCGAGTATGGGATCGATCTCGTTGAGAGTGCTCGGACCGGCACCTGCGTGCGTGTGAGACTCCCCCGAGGCAACCCATGATCAGAGTCATGATCGTCGATGATGAGCCGTATGTCCGGGCTGAGATCAAGGCGCTGATCGATTGGGATGCCATAGGATGCGTACTGGTATGTGAAGCCTGGGACGGAGCGATGGCGCTGAAATCGCTCGAAGAACACCATATCGACGTTGTCCTGACCGACGTTCGTATGCCGGTGATGGACGGAATTGAGTTTCTGAAAAGAACCCGAGAGAAGGCGTGGAACGGTCCAGTTGTCATCGTCAGCGCCTTTGATGACTTCGCCCTCGTGCGGCAGGCCTTCGTTCAGGGCGTCGTCGACTACGTTGTGAAGTCTGACCTTTCGACACAAGCGCTGCACTCTGCGATCGAGTCGTGTCGTCCGGCGGTGATCGTCGAGCACAAACGACTCGCAGCGGCCTCACTCAAACGTCTCATTGAGGGGCGAACGGAGATTCGCTCCATGCCCGGCGGACATCCAGTGG
>JANQQY010000368.1 GCA_028284845.1 Spirochaetales bacterium | reverse complement strand
GGCGGCCCGCATGCAGAGCGACTCTGGAAGAACGGCATTCTTGAGGCCGAGCGTCCGGTGTTTGAGATGGGTATTCAGGACGATCTGGTACAAGCGTTTGAAGCTGCCCTTGAACTCTGTCGCGACCAATCACCGGGATTCCAGATCCGACTGGGAGCTCTCGTTCTTCAGATCGTCGCCTCGGTTCACGCACACCAGAAATACGCAGATCAGGATCAAGAGTCCGCGGCGACCATCGCCCGGGCACGCCAGCTCATGCGCCGATCGGTTGAGAGCGGAATCTCAGTCGAGGCCGTCGCCGAGCAATGCGGCGTCACCTACACCGAACTCCTCCGATCGTTTCGTGACTATACCGGTCTCACGCCCTACCAGTACTTCCTCCAGATGCGCATCCATCGTGCCAAGGAGCTTCTCCGAGATCCCGGCCTTCAAGTGAAGGAGATCGCCTCTCGCCTCAGCTTCGACAATCAGTTCTACTTCGCCCGGCTCTTCAAACAGAAGGCCGGCGTGAGCCCCACCGAATGGCGCCGCGGTGTGCGGCGAGCGGGGTGAATCGGCCAAAGTTCTGGTACCATCTATCCGAATGACGCATTTCAGCGAGTTCGTGAAGGAACAGATCCCTGAGGTAGCGGAGCTGAAGCGCCGCACGGTAGACAGAGTCAGGGCGGCTCAGGCGTCGCTCCCGTCGACCATATCGATTCTGCTCACCGGGAGCGTCGCTCGGGGGGATGCTCGCGTGGGTCCATTTGGGACGTACGCGGACATCATGTTAGTCGGGCCGGATCTCAGCGGGTTCGATGTTGGGGCGGTATTCGGCCCTGACGAGGAACCAGAGCTGCCGTTTCACTGCGTCTTGCTTGACCCAGACTTCGGAATCGCATTCCAGACCTCCACGTTGGTGGAGTTGGAGCGTCGAGCCACGTCGTCCGATCCGGCCGCCTTTGCGCTGTGCGAATCAGAGATTATTCAGGATCCAGGCGACGCCGTGGCCGAACTGATTCGGCAGCTGCAAGCCATCCCCATCGACCGGGCAAAGGAGCGTTCGCTCCAGCACTTCTATAGACACGGCTATCTAATCGGGGAGTATCGGTACGAGAAATGGGCGAACCGCGGTGCGTGGCCACAGATTGCCCAACTACACAACGAGGCAAATGAGTGTTTCTTGAGTTTTCTCCACTGCATTCAGGGCACGTATGTGCCGCGGAAGGATTGGCTCGTCTACCTTTCTTATGAGCTCTCCGAAAAGCCGGATGGCTTTGCCGATATCGTTACGGAGTTGTACACCCGACACTCCTTGGATGAGGACATTGCAATGCGGAAGGGACAACTGCACGTCCGCTTGCAGGAGTGGATGAGAGGCTACGCGGTCTCGCGCGGGTGGATACCATCTGACGAATCATAGGTATTCAAAGAAAGCTGAACGATGTTCGGCGAATGTACGAACACTCCGGAATCGACCGGCGCGCGACCCGAGTAGTGCGGGACTCGCTGCGGCAGCTCCGACTCCGTCCTGTTGAGGGCGGAGTCCTCAGCACTCAACGACACAGACAAAATGGACTACATTGGGCCATGCGTCCGAAGATCCTCATGCTCGATGTCGATGGCGTACTTGTTCATCCCGACGGTGAGAGTTGGAAGGACGAGCTTGAGTCGGTAATCGGCGTCGCGGCCGCCCACATGAGTGCCCACTACTTCAAGAAATACTGGCAGGACGTGATCGTGGGTCGTGCCGATATGAAACGGACGCTCCGGCGCTACCTGACGGATCACAAGCTGAACTGCGGGGTCGACGCGCTCGTACGGTACTGGTTCGAGTCGGATGGGATCCGAGATGAAGAGATCCTTTCAACGCTCGCCGAGCATCGGGCGAGTTTTGAAGCGGTGTTCCTTGCCACGAACCAAGAGAAGCATCGCGCCAACTATCTTTGGGAAGAGCTCGATCTGAAGCGCTCGACTGACGGGATTTTCTATTCGGGTGAACTGGGCGTCAGCAAGCCCGACCGGGATTTCTTTGCGACGGTTACTCGTGCGATCGGGACATCGCCCTCGGATATCTTCTTCCTTGATGACGCGGAGAAGAACGTCCAAGGCGCCATTGATTTCGGGTGGCAGGCGACTCTCTATCAGCGAGGGCGGACAGACCTCGATGCAGTTCTGAGGTCACTGTAGACGAAGGACTTTGGACAGGGCCATCGCCGGGGAGGTCCGGTGAAGGCTCTTGGCACCCACTCCAAGGTCGACTTCTTTCACCGGCTCTGATCCATTACCTACTACGCTTGGCCGGGTCGCGAGCCGCTATCTGCGATGCCGTCGAGCAACCAATCGAGACCGGTCTCGAAGATCGCGTCGCCAGGGTGTTGTGCGAGTTGCTCTGCAGCGGCGTTGCTGAGAGGTCTTCGTCTGTCGGAGGAAAAGGCACGGACCGACTCCTCGTGCCGTGTTGCCTCGTCAGGATCAGTGGCCCGCGGCGACTCCTGCGCGGCAAATCCGATCGTGTACACCAGCAGTACACGAAGCGCTGAGACGGCCGCGGCGCCCGTCACGCCACCTATCTCCAGAAAGCGTAGTGTGACCTCACCCAGTCGAAGGGCATTTGCTCCTCGCGCCGGTCGGGCGACGAACTCCGGCATCAATGTCGGGTGTTGGAGGAGAACCGCCCGAGAGCGAATCATGAGCAAGCGAATCGCTTCGCGCCAGTTCATGTCAGCCTGTGGTGCGTCTATCCCGCCAAGTATCCTATCGATCACCTCACCAATCAGCGCGTCTTTGGACTCGACATGACTGTAGAGGGCATTCGGTGCAACCGCGAGCTCCGCAGCCACAGATCGAATCGACAACGCCGAGGCGCCCTTGCGCGAGTACGCAGCCATGGCCGCAGCTATCACCGACTCGGTAGTGAGTCCGGCGCGTTTTCCGGGTTGCCTCGAGGGGTGCTTGGCTCTCATTGATTAACTCTACCTCTATACTGGACACCGTGCAATATATAATGTACACTGTACAAAAGGAGTGATTATGCCCCACACCATTGTCGTGTTCCATTCTGCATTGGGTCTTCGTCCCGCGGTCCGAGACTTCGCGAAACTGCTCGATGGAAACGGGCACACCGTTCATACGCCGGATCTCTTCGATGGCGAGGTCTTTGACTCTCTGACGGCAGGAATGGCAAAGCGTGACTCCGTAGGTATCCCCGAGCTCTCTCGTAGGGCAGCGGACGCAGTCGATTCGCTTCCAGGCGATTGTGTGTATATCGGGTTCTCAATGGGCGCCGCATCAGCACAGTACCTCGCCGGGTCGCGGCACGGCGCCAAAGCGCTCATCCTCTGCCACGCGGCTTTGCCCCCGGCCATGATGGGGTTCGAAGAGTGGCCGCAGGTTCCGGTCCAGGTGCACTATGCCGAATCCGATCCTTGGGTCGAGAGAGATCACGTCTCGGCCTTTCGAGCCGCGGTGGAGTCCGTCGATCAGCTCTGGGATGAGCATGTCTATCCTGGCTCAGGACACCTGTTCTCCGATCGAGATTCAGAGGAATACGATGCGGAGTCAAACGCTCTTCTTGTTGAACGAGTGATCTCGTTCCTTTCCTCAGTATAGGCCTCGGACCAATGCCACAAAACGGTTGGATGAGAGGTCGAAACGACACGTTGCGTCGCTGCGACAAACCCTCTCAAGAGAGTGGCACCTGTTCGGACGCCGGAGTACGCTCAGAGTATCATTGCAGTCTCGCGCCCAGTTGACGAAGGACGTCCGCGAATCGTGCTGGAATCCGACCCGTTCGGTCCGGGCCCACGTCAAGAAGCAGGTTAGCGTTGCGGGCGCGCGTGATGTGATAAATCCCGAGCAGCTCTTCGATCGATCTGGGCATGTCGCCCTCCTCGTAGAACCAACTCTGGCCAACAGGATCGCAGACCTCACCCGGAAGATAGTAGGAGCGCCCCTCGATCTCCCGGACTCTCCGGTGGCCTCCGCGAGACGGCGGTAGGAATCGTTCAATCGTGATGACGTCGGTGGGCCAGACATCTCGAACATTCAACCGTTCTGCATTCCCAATGCCGTGGTTCATCACGATCACCGAGTCGGGGCATCGATCCGAGAGCAGGTTGTAAATCTCCTCTCGAACAGAGCGCGGGAGCACCATGGGAATGTCGATCCACCATTCGCCAACGATTGGGAAGCGCGTTGCAAGTTCCGTGAGCTGGGCGATCTGGAACCGGTGGTACTCCGCGCTCGTGAATGCATCATCCCACGGGACCTCAGACGGCGTACGAGAACCGAAGGTATGGTGGTTGTCCCAGGAGCAGTAGTAGAGGCCGGGCACTACTCCGTGTCGATCGCAGGCTTCAACAAATTCTGAGACGACGTCAGTCGTGTTGCCACTGTTCCCAACGTGGTAGTCGGTGTCGGATGCGGGCCAGAGACAGAAGCCGGAGACGTGCTTCGCGGTCAAGACTGCATACGCTGCTCCCGCATCAATGGCAAGCTTGACCCAGGAGTCAACGTCGAGCTGATCCGGGCAGTAGGTCGACGCGGGTTCATCCCCGGATGAGAGCTCACGTCCGTCATAGGTGCTCATGCCAAAGTGCAGAAAGAGGCCGAGACCGAGCGCTTCCCAGCGCTCCAGCGCAGCAGATGAGAGCCTCTGATTCAGATCGCGCGAATCGTTCACATCAACTCCAGTCAGACGAAATCATTCAATCGATCGTCTGCATACCTAACCGTGCTGGAACTCTTGGTTGAGTGCAAGAGGGGTCAAAGCACTGCGATGAACGGACTGGGGCAAGCGCGAACGTCACGCTACTATGGCTGCCATGACCGATCTGATCGGTGCCATCGACTCTTTTGTGCTCGGGTACAGCTTCACTCGAAGCATCACCCATCCCTACCTCCGGGAGCAAGTCGGCCCGCTCTGGCGCCTCTATGATAAGCCGCGCGCACGCGGCACACGCCGCGAGGAGTTCATCAGCGTGGACACCGAGCCACAGATTGTCGACCGCCTGGCACGGAGACACGCGGCAGGCACGTTCTGTCTGTGCGTGACGGTCCGCCCAACTAACGACGAGGAGTCGATTCGACAGGAGTACAAGAAACTCGGTTACCGACTGACAAACTCCGAGTTCTTCATGGCGCATCCGCTTCGCCGAATCCCGCGTGACACCGGTCCCCTGCCGATCGAGCGCGTGCTGTCACAGGAACTCAATGATCGTCTGACAGCGACGGCCGGTAGCCGGCAGTTGACGACGGCCCACCTCGAACACGATTCGCCTATCCGCACCTACGTCGCCCTGGACGGGAATCAGCCGGTCGCCTGGGTCACCAGCGTCGTAACGGGACCAACGACATGGTGTAACAACATGTTCGTACGGCCCGAATACCGACGACGCGGGATCGCCCGAGCGCTGATGTGTCGCATGCTGCGCGATGACCGGGAGAAAGGCTCAGATGCCGGGATCCTCCTGGCAAGTCACGCCGGCGCAAAGTTGTATCCGGTCGTTGGATACGTGGACTTGGGTCGGCTACTCGTCTTCGTGCCGAAGGCAGGGTCGACTGCGTGAGCAAGATGTGAACCAAGACGTTATGACACCGAGCGCCCTATCGACTCGAATCGCGACCCCACAGTCTGTTCAGAAACACCTCCGGAGCGATCGATTCGGATTCGTCTGAGAAATCGGTCAAACTCCAGAACCGGTGCACGAATATGAACCTGGACACCTCTTGGATGAGGCTCTTCGTGACCGATTGCCCGTATCCGATCAGCAGCGAATGGGCGACTTCTGGTTCGCCAAACGCGTGGTCAAGCAATGGCGCGGTGAAATCGTAGTAGGGGTGACCGATCATGGCGTCACCAAAATCGATGATCCCGGAGAAGCTCCACTTCTCCCCGGATTGCACGACCAAGACATGATCACAGGTAAGATCGCAGTTGAGAACGACCGGCTGCGCAGTGGATGCGAAAATCGGTTCAACGAAGTCCCGCACCCACGAGAGCCCCCCATCGGAGAGTTGATGATGCGCCCGTAGGCCGACGGCCCGCGCACGGAGAAAACCACGCCAATCAGAAGGGAGCTCAACGATGCACGGCCGGCTATGAAGCTCTCGAACAAAGCTCCCAAGATCGCGCATGATCGCGGTCTTCTGCTCAACATCAAGAGTGTGCCAGACCTTGCCTGTGGGGATGCCTGCCACGATGGTCATGATGAGGTAGGGCCACTCCTCGAGTTCTCCGGTCGCCACCAACTGCGGTATCGGCAACCCTGAGAGATTGGATAGGCAAGCCATTTCCGCGGTGTAGTCTTCAGGCCAGAATCTGCAGTAGAGCTTAACAATGCAATCTCCAACGTAAAAGACGACGTGGGTTCCCAGTACTGTTCGCTTCAGTCCACTAGTGGGAATGTGGTGTCGCTGACAGATCGTACGGATCGCAGGGAGCCAAACAGCGTCATTCGGGAGGAGCGGACTGTACTCGTCCTCATTCGTCAGCGTTGGGAGAAGCCCACGCTCGGTATTGGCTGCCATAGTCTCTCCCCTTCAGGCCCGTCGCGTCGCCACTATCTTCGTCCCAGCGCGTATTGTCGCGGCGATAGACCAATGATGCGCTTGAAGTCGTTGATAAAGTGGGAGTGGTCGCTGTAGCCCAGGTCGTATGCGATCTGAGACCAGTCAGGGCTGGTTTCTGTGTCAGCGAGAAGGGTCGCTCGTTGCAGGCGATCGCGCAGAATGATCCACTTGAGTCCGACGCCAACGTATCGCTCGAAGAGCCCTTGCAATTTGCGAACGCTCATTGCGAACTCTTGCGCGAGAGCACGCACCGTGGCCCCCTCACCTTCCTGAGCGCGATCGATAATCCTGTTCACGAGATCGATGTTCGAGTCGGTCTCTGGCAGCCGGGCAACGACTCGCTCGTGCATCAGGTCGAGTGCCGCCTGGTCGTCACTCGCGATCACGCGACGGTTGAACGCGTCGTCCACCCCCGGAAAGACCTCTCCGGCCGGTACAAAGCGATCGACCAGATTCTTTGGTGCGTGGTGAAATGCTGCGACTCCGCCGGGCCGAAACATGATCCCGATGATGACCCCGGAGCCCTTCACCTCGTAATCGTAGAGACCGCTGGTCACACCGGTCAAGCGCGCGCCCTCAGGCATACAAGTGAAGTTGCTATATGCGGATGGCACGACCTGTGCACCAAAGCTCACGCCGGCCGGCAGCTCCCACCGAAGGGTCCAGGAAAGCCGCGCGACGTGCTCAAGCGGCCCTTCAACGTCGTAGAGCACATGCTCATAGAACTGCCCTGCCTCTCTAGGATGCAGGACGCGAAACGGAAGGTGCGAATCCAAGGAAAAGTCTGCGCGTTTATGCAATTCTTGCCACCGGCAGGCCGTTATCGTTCTCGTATGACAACGACGAACTACACAAACACCCTGATCGAACCCGCCGAGGATTGCAAGGCGACGAGTGCGACCATTCCCGCAGAACGAGCAGGCAAGCCAACGGTCGCAACGATGCAATACGAGATGCTCGCGGACCGTCCGTACGAGTATGACTCTGACGACGTACTCTTCACGGTCTGGGCGACACGGAAAGGACTCGAGCCAAACGCCGACGTGCGGTCAGAGTTCTTCTCAAAGGGCCAAGCCTGTTTCCGCGCGTCGCCGCTCACGAAGCAGTTCGGTTGGTCGGTGCACAGTGACGCTGAAGGGAAGATTGCACTCGTAGAACCGGGCTCAAGCGAGCACAGCCGCCTTCTCTCGGACGCGTCGATCAAGAAGATTCGTGCAATGCGCAACTCACGAAAGTGAGCTAACTCGATGCGTGCGAACGTCCCGTCGCTCGAGAATCCGTTCGGCTATCTCACGGCTCACCTCTTCACCGGATCGTCCCAGGACGGAGACAACCGACGTACATTTTCTCAATTGAGGAAGCCGAAGTGCAAAGCGTTCGAAATGCCCCCTCACGCTGGACACGTTGGCGGAAGGCATCCCAACCCGTTGCTTGTCCGACGCGACGTTGCGACAGATTTCCGCAAAGGTTGCGTCCAGGGTATAGGCAGAGGTTAGGCAATCAACATGGAGTGCACCAAAGAGATTGATCAGTTCTTCGTTCGAACCGAACTCGCCTTCGACAACAACAACGTCGAATCCTTGATCTACCAGATTCGCAGCGAGTACCCCAGATGCCCTGTGCGTTACGTCCCAACCGTCCGGACCGAAGCCTTGTCCGGGATGGCACATCGAGTAGACGAGATCTATGTCTACGACCGCTACCCGTTGGTCCGCTTGCTTCAGGTGATTGGCGATCAATAGGGAGGTCGAACTCTTGCCGCTACCCACAGCCCCTGAAATCACCACCACATGCGATTGCTGCATCCCAAATGGCACCACTGCTTCGGCACGAGTTCAAGGCACACCAGAAGCCGCTACAACTGATCAATAACACCGTCGTGAAGAACGAGAATTCGGCCCTGAGAATGGGATCTGCGAAGCACCTGACCGGGCGGCAGTCGTAGGTAGGCCCCCTGGATCGTTCTGCTCAGCATCTCATGCGTTACCGCTACGATTACGCTTCCGCGATGATCGTGACTGAGCCAGCTCTCAGCGCGTTCGGAGATTGCGGCATAGCTCTCGCCGCCTGGAACCGGAAAGGTCCACTTGTCAGCGTCTCTCTTCGCCAGAGCCCCGGGGAACTCATCTTCGATTTCGGCGAAGGTGAGTCCCTGCCATGCACCCCAATCATGCTCGATCAGCTGAGCGGTCACAACGAGCTTCTTTGTGTCCGCACCGAGCGCCTCGCCAATGATGGAAGCAGTGCGCCGGGCTCTCCCCAACGGACTCGTCTCAATACAAAACTCTTGATCAGGCTCAATAAGCGAACGCAGCCGCGTCGCGATTGAACGAGCTTGCCGGACGCCGACTGTGGTCAGCGGCGAATCAAGCCGGCCCTGTTGCCGCCCAACTCGGTTCCACTCTGTCTCGCCGTGTCGAACCAAGTAGATCGTCATTTCTTCACCGCGTAGCACAAACCGCAGCGAAGGTCCGTCCGAAGTACGCTACGTCAGATTGCATGCCGTTTCGTCGACAGAGAAGCTCCAGGTCGGAACGCTCGAAGTACCGCTTGTAGATCAGGAAGTCCCGACCGTCGTTCAGGTATCGAGTGAGCGTGCCAACCTTCTCCCGCGTCGCGGCTCGCTCCTCGCTCCAAACAGAGTCGAGAATCACGAAGACGCCGTTCGGCCGCAGTACCTTGTCCGCCAGCTTGAACAGCCTCTTCTCTTCGTCGTCGTGCAGGTGGCTCAGAAGAAAACCGGCGAGTATCGCGTCATAGGTGCGACCAACGCTGTTGAATTCGAAGACATCCGAACGGACGGTAGATGCCTTTGATTCCAGACCAAGAGACCGTATGCGTGAATCAGCTTCCGCGATCATCTGCGGAGAGTGATCGACCAAGGTTATAGACGCGCACGTGCGATGATAGAACTGCATCCAGAACGCCGTGCCACATGCAAGATCAAGAACATCACCCCGCAGCTGCGCGGTAACGACCTTGGCCAGCGCAGCAACATCCTTCTTGTATGCTGATGGCGAGGAGATGGACGCGGGTCCACCGCCATCCGTGTAGAGCTCGTCGTATTCCGGCGCTCTCTCGTCATAGTACGATCTCATGGTTTCCGCGGCGGGTTTGTTCTGCACTGGTCGCAGTATATCTCGTCGCCGACCTGCCCGATAGCTCAGTCGAAGTCCCTCACTATGCCTGTGAGGTTTCCGGATACACTACCGCCCCCGCATGCCCGTATGTTCCTTCGTTGCGACCGTTGATATGCTCGGAGTTCGAAAGCGGCGGAGGGTCTGTGGCAAAGCGGGCGATCATCTTTCACGGCACCGGAGGCAATCCGGAGGCCGTCTGGTACCAGTGGCTCGGCAATCGACTCAACGATAGGGGATACGCGGTTGAGATTCCGCATTGGCCCCTCCTCAACAAAGAGTCTATCAACACGTTTCTTCCAAAGGTCATGGACGCGCATCGATTCGACTCGGAGAGCGTATTGGTTGGCCATTCGGGAGGAGCTGCGTTGCTTCTTGCCATTCTCGAGGAGCTTTCTGCGCCTGTTCGTGCAACGATCATGGTCGCTGGGTACTGGAGTCAACCGAACGATGAGGAAGAACCGGTTCTCCGACCCAGATATGACTGGAACACGATTCGCGCGAACAGTGGCGAGATGATCATTGTCAATTCGGTGACCGACCCGTACGGGTGCGACTCGACTCAGGGGCGATATATCTTTGACAGGACCGGCGGCACGCAAGTGATCATGAACGAGGGGCACTTCGGAGACTGGAATCAAGAGTACGCCTCGTTCCCCTTGCTGGATCGTCTTATACCATGACTTCGCGCCATTCGCTCTCTGGAGAGAGCCGCAAAAACCGAGACGAAGGGAGCTAAGCAGTGACAGACCTAACTCGCGACGAGGGTACAACGCGA
>JANQQY010000355.1 GCA_028284845.1 Spirochaetales bacterium | reverse complement strand
TTCCCGGTCAACTACGGCAACAGCCCCTACCTGGGATCAGTCACGGCAACGTCCAACCAGACCATTTCGAACGGGGCCTTTGATGAGGACTTCTTGGTTGATCTCTTCTCACTCGAGGCGGGGGATGTCACTGATCCGATCGTCCTCCGCGACACGGTATTCGTCTTCGAGCTTGCCGAAGAGCGAGCCGAGAATCCCGACACCGGAAGCTTCTTTGAGTCGTACTTGCCGTTTATCGTGCAGGAGTACTCCCGTGAGGACCTGCCCGAGTTAGTCATTGATGACAACAAGCTCACGGACAACTTCAACACGGCGTACAACCGGTTTATCCTCGGGCAGTGAGCCTCGAGGTCGTTGAAACCCCCGAGGGCCGTCAAGTACTTCGCGACGGCCGTAAACTCTACTCCTCCCCGCCCGTTGAATCAGCGGTACGACGCATCAAAACGCTCTCTCTGCTCGAGGGAACCATCGTCCTCTGGGAGTCGCCCCTACTCTGGCACGGCACCGACGCGCTCGCCAGCCGACTCCCACCAAACTGCATTGTCCTTCCAATTGAGGTCGACCAGGAGCTGTTTAGCCTCTCGGCGAGATTGGAACACCACAAGCACGAGGCAGTTCGGCCTCTGACGCCCGGCACGATCACCAGTGTGCTTGATGCGTACCGTGCCTGTGGTCAGTCGCGCTTTCGCCGCGTGGTAGAGATCACGACCTCCGGCGCTGCTCGTGGTAACAGAGACCACTATTCGAGGATTGCGGCCGCCATTGCCGCCGATCTTGAACGCTTCTGGCGCAATCGAATGACCCTGGCTCGGCTTGGGGGACTCTGGCTTCGAAACATGATCGCCAATGTTCCTTCGCTGATGCGCGCATCAAAGGCAGAGTCAGTGCACACGTCTGCCATTGTGTGCGGTGCCGGCCCGACGCTTGATTCGAGCATCGATTGGATTCGAGCACACCGATCCAATCTGGCGACGGTCGCTGTCGACACCGCGCTGATGCCCCTTCGAGAGCACGGAATCGACCCGGATCTTGTCGTGTCACTCGATGCACAGGTAGCAAACGCGCTCGACTTTGTCGGGCCAAAGCCACGTGCTCTTGCTGCAGATCTCACTACCAGTCCATCGATCCTCACACGGGCATCAACGGTCCTCCTGACGCTCTCACGGTTTGTTCCAGCCACGCTTATGGACCGCATGCATTCCGCGTTCCTATGGCTGATGCCGATCCCGGCCCTTGGCTCGGTAGGGGTCTCGGCGGTACATCTCGCTCGACACCTGACGAAGCAACCGGTGATCCTTGCCGGACTCGATTTCGCATTCCTGCCGGGACGCACGCATGCGAAGGGCTCACCCCACTCCCGCATCTCGCTGTCGAAGTCGACGCGAGTCAGCCCCTCAGTCGATCCGGCGCTTGGCCGACCGCAGGCGAGACTCAAGAATGCTTCAGCGGAGTGGAGGACGACCGCCGTCTTGCGAGAGTACGCTGGCCTGCTGATGGAAGAGGTTGGAGCAGACTCAGCTACCGTGGTTGCGGCGTCGCCACTCACCGACTCTTTCAGTGTCGCAAACCCGACAGAGCGCGGTGGCCAGTCGGCGGGATTCGTGTGGGAAAGAGTGGATAGGTCCGTGACGGTGCGTGAAGTCGCTGCTTTTATAGAAGGAGAGATTGACGTCCTCTCCAACTTCAACGTGGACGAAGACGACTCTCTTTCGCGAGCCGACTATCTGGCCGCACTGGTGCCCGACGCAATTCAAACCATGACCGACGAGCTGATCCTCGACAAGGAGTTGATTCGCTCAAATCTTCTCGTGCGGAGGCGACTGCAGGCGGCGGCCGGACGTGCGCTTACACTGTGGAAATCGGCGTTGGTGACGGTGCGATCTACGACTCGTCACTCTTGAGTGCGGCGAGAAAGGCTGTTTGTGGAACTTCAACGTTCCCTACAAGCTTCATTCGCTTCTTGCCTTCCTTCTGTTTCTCAAGAAGTTTCCGCTTCCTCGAGATATCCCCACCGTAGCACTTCGCCGTGACGTCCTTGCGAACTGCGTTGATCGTTTCTCGCGCGATGATCGTACTACCAATGGCCCCTTGCAGCGGGATCTTGAACTGGTGACGCGGAATCTCATCCTTCAACCGTCTGCATATCTGGCGTGCGCGTTCGGCCGCATTATCGCGAAAGACGAGTTGGCTCAGCGCGTCGACCGCTTTGCCGTTTACGAGAATGTCGAGCTTCACGAGTTTTGTATCTCGATATCCCACCATCTCGTAGTCAAAGGAGGCGTAGCCTCGGCTTATACTCTTTAGTTTGTCGTAGAAGTCGAACAAGACCTCTGCAAGCGGCATCTCATATGCGATCTCGACTCGTCGCTCGTCCAGATAGTTGAGGGAGGTCTGTTCTCCTCGCTTTGACATGCAGAGTGTCATCACGTTCCCCAGATAGTCCGTGGGCGTCATGATCGTGGCCGTGATAAACGGCTCTGCGGCTGTTGCGATGTGGCCTTCTTCCGGATAGTACTCCGGATTGTCCACTTCCAGACTCGTTCCATCGTTGAGCTCGATCTGGTACTTGACCGAAGGGGCCGTCAAGATGATCGACAGATCAAACTCCCGCTCCAGTCTCTCCTGAACGACCTCCAAATGAAGGAGGCCCAGGAACCCGCAGCGAAATCCAAAACCGAGAGCGGCCGAGCTATCTTTCTCGTAGACTAACGAGGCGTCGTTCAAGGTAAGCCGCTCCATGGCGGCAAGAAGCTCGTCATAGTCGTTCGCATCAATCGGATAGATCGAACTAAAGACGACAGGCTTCACCTCTCGAAAGCCGGGAAGAGGTGCTTCGCACGGCCGGTCACTCAGCGTTACGGTATCACCAACTCGGATATCCGCAATCGTCTTGATCCCTGCTATGAGATAACCAACATCACCGGCGCGAAGTTCCTTCGTCTCGACCAAGGAGATCCTGAAGTTGCCCGTTGATTCTACTTTGTATCGTGCACCACTCGACCAGACGAGGATTTCATCTCCCGGCTTTATAACGCCGTCAAAGACGCGGATGTGAATCACGACCCCACGGTAGGGATCGTAGTGTGAATCGAAGATCAATGCCCGGAGCGGATCGAGCTCACTGCCGGCAGGAGCCGGAATCCTCTGCACGATGGCCTCAAGAAGCTCCGGAACACCGTCGCCGGTCTTCGCGGAAATCAGAACCGCATCATCGGCATCAAGACCCAGGTCGTGCTCAATCTCGTGCTTTACTCGATCGATGTCGGCGCCGGGCAGGTCGATCTTGTTGATAACAGGCAGAATCTCCAGATCGTGATCCATCGCCATATAGAGATTCGAGAGCGTCTGAGCCTCTACGCCTTGCGTGGCATCAACGAGGAGCAGCGCTCCATCGCAGGAACTGATCGCCCTCGAGACCTCGTATGCAAAATCGACATGTCCAGGCGTATCAACGAGATTCAGCTCATAGGTCTCACCAGAAGCCGACTCAAACGGAAGAGTCACCGCCTGGCTCTTGATGGTTATGCCGCGCTCTCGCTCAATATCCATGCTATCGAGAATCTGATCCTGGAATTCGCGATCGTTGATGATTCTCGCTCGCTGAACAAAACGATCTGCGAGCGTACTCTTGCCGTGATCGATATGCGCGATGATGCAGAAGTTTCGAATATGTTCTCGAATCATTGAAGTTCGCCAACGATAGTGAAATCCCGATCACTCGTCCAGGATCGCTCGAACTCTCATTGCCAGCCGCGCCGGCTCAACGGGCTTCTGCATGAAGTTGGTGCTCAGGCGTGCTCGCTCTTCCTCGGAGAGGTAGCCCTGTGGATAGGCGGAGACGTAGAGGATACGAGTCTCCGGGCGTTCGCGCTGGATCCGAGCGCCAAGATCGATTCCTGAGAGGTGTGGCATGACGACGTCAGTGATGAGAAGGTCAATTTTGTCCGGAGTCCGCTCCGAAATCAGGATCGCCTCCCCGGCATTTGCGGCCTCCATGACGACGTAGTGCTTCTGCCGCAAGATTCGCGCCAGGAGCACGCGGATGTCGTCGTCGTCTTCCACCAGCAAGATGGTCTCACTACCCGAATCAACGCTCGACAAGTCTTCGGCGTCCCCGGCGTCGATCGGTGCGCCCTCGTACAACGGAAGATAGACGACGAACGAGGTGCCTTGGCCGGGCGCACTCTTGATGTCGATGAAGCCTCCGCTCTGAGACACGATTCCGTAGACGGTAGAAAGGCCGAGACCGGTTCCCTGCCCGATCGGCTTCGTCGTGAAGAACGGTTCAAAAACCTTGTCGATGATTCCCGGACTCATGCCGACACCCGTGTCTCGAACGGTCAGCACAACATACTGTCCTTCACGCGCCTCCGGACGAGCATCTTCCGCACGTACGCGTTCGAGTGCAGTCCGAATCGAAAGCCTGCCTCCGTGTGGCATCGCGTCTCGGGCATTGACTGCAAGATTCATGATCACCTGTTCAATCTGGCTCGGATCGGCGCGCACCGGCGACTGCTCCGCACCCAAGTCGACGAGAATTCTGACTTCCTCGGTGACGAGCCGCTCCAGCATCTTCTCCATGTCCGAGATGATCGTGTTCACATCCACGATCCGGCGTTCCATGATCTGATGCCGACTAAACGCCAAGAGCTGCCGGGTGAGTGATGCCGACCGAAGAGCGGCCTTTCGGATCCCGTCAACATCAGACCGCAGCGACTCGGCATCGGATTCGCTGCGAAATCGGTCTGCCGTCAGCTCCTCCCCAAGCAGCTTTGCGTATCCGAGTATCACGGTGAGGAGATTGTTGAAGTCGTGCGCGATACCACCGGTGAGCCGCCCAATAGCCTCCATCTTCTGCGATCGACGAAGTTGTTCCTCTTGCCGCACTCTCTCGGTAACATCGTGGATGACAACGACCCAACCGCTTGCACCACCGTTCTCGCTCGCAAGGGGCGCGACGAACCGCTCGACTATGGAGACCGTGCCGTCGGATCGGCCAATCTCCAAGGAACTCGAGGCGGCCTCGGTCAATCCGACCGTGTCGCCATCCGCGGTGCGAAACGTAACGAGCGACCTGAGATCCTTCCCGTGAAGGTCGTCACGGCTCATCCCGGTAACCGTTTGCGCAACAGCGTTCGAGTATTCAACGCAAAACTCATTGTCCGTAACAAGCACGCCGTCCTGAATGCTCGCCAGAGTCGTACTAAAGAGGCGTTCACGTTGGCGCAGCGATTTCTCCAGCTCGTGTCGATAGAGTGAGATCACAACTGTATTGCGAAGCTCGATCTCATCAAACGGCTTCACGATAAACGCGAACGGCTGAGCGAGTTTTGCGCGATCGAGAATGTCCTGTGTGTCGAGCGCCGTCAGAAGAATAACGGGGACGAACGCCCTTTCTTTGATCAGATCTGCGGTCTGAATGCCGTCGAGCTCCCCCTTGAGAAGCACATCGAGCATAACCAGATCGGGATTTAACTCCGCAAGATTGTCGAGTAAGTCCTCGCCACGATCAAAAGTTGCAACCACATCGTGGCCAAGCGCTTCAAGCTGAAGCCGGATGTCGAGAGCCACAATGCTCTCGTCCTCCACAACGACGATTCGCTTTTTCCCATCACTCCCCACGGGACGAGGCTACTACAGAAATGTGTCTCGCTCAACGAACGCCGGAAGCTGGATGCTCGTCTGGACGAACCCGTCCGTGCGCTTACGAATAAACATCCGTAGGAAAACGGCGTTTAGCTCGTCGTCAAAGGCGAAGTCTTGTTCCACAAAGGTGTCGCCCGCCTCAATTCCGGTCTCGTCTGCGAGACTCCCTCGGTAGACGCCGGTGACCTCGTAGGACTGCCGGAAGCTGAGCCCTCCAATGCGCGCGACCTGCATTCCAAAGAGCACGGGATAGAGTTCATCGTGTACCTGGCGTTCGAGAGCCTCCTCAACGGGGCTCTGGGGTCTAGCGGCAAGCACAAACAGACCATCGGCAGCGGCGCCATCGCGAACCCAGGACACGGGAACGATTGCTCCCCGCCCGGCGCGAAGTAGTACGGCCTGAGCTGCGCCGACGCGATCGACCTCCCATCCATCAATTGTCGTGAGTCGGTCGCCCACCCGCAGGCCGCCGTGCTCGGCCGGCGACCCGGTGGAGACGTAGGTCACTTCCAACGCCCCGTCGACGGTTTCCACCGACACACCCAGCCATGGATGGATCACCCGGGCATCGGTGTAGAGATCATGGAAGAAGCTGTGCAACCAGTACGACGGGATGGCAAAGTTCACGCCTTCGTACTGCTCAATTCCCGCAAAGACCAATCCAACGACCTGGCCTTGCGAATCCAAGAGTGGTCCTCCGGAATTGCCGGGATTGATCGGCACATCGACCTGGACCGCGTCGCCCATCTGAAGAAACCGGCGCCCCGTGGCGGAAATGATTCCAGAGCTAATCGAATTCTCGAGCCCTCCGGGAGAACCGATCGCGAGAATCGGAGATCCCGGTTCGAGGGTCCGAATGTCGGTGAGCGAAAAAACGTAGGGTGCCTCAATCTCAACCTTGAGAAGGGCAACGTCAAAGATCTGGCTGTAGCCGACGACGCGGGCGGGTATGCGCTCAGCCGGGTCAGACGGCAACCGTACGTAGAGCCTTGAGTAGCCTTCATATTCGGGATCGACTTCGCTCTCGATGACATGATAGTTCGTGATCAGATATCCCCGAGGATCGACGAAGAAGCCGCTTCCAATGACGCGGTCGGGGATACCGACACCACCTTCGAGCCTCAGTCCCCGATTGACCCAGACGGTCACAACGCCTCTCGACATCTCAACCGCACTCTCCTCGCCACCGAGGAACTCGGCGGCTGGCTCATTCTCTCTCCACCCTGGGCCAAGCACTTCGCTCAGCACCGCCGTCGCATTGCGGTTGTTGAGTCCGATTGCGATTTCTGCGGCTTCGCTCAAGAGGTCGGTGCCCAATGAAGAGAGCGATGGAGCACGCAACAGGGTTGTCAGGGCCGCGGGGGCATTGCCTTCGTCGAGCAACTCTCTATACCTCCGGCCATAGAGCGCCGAAAGGCGGGCGGGATCAGACTCCTCACCCCCGACTGCGACAAGATTGCGGAGAAGGAGAATCTCCAGATCAGTGTCTCGTGATGCGACGGCGCGTCCGAAGTCGGCCCGGATCGCTTCAACCGCGTCCGTGTAGAAGAGATCAAGCTCCTCCCGGGGGATGAGGTCTGAGGTCTGAAGCGATACGATTCGCTGCACTGCGAGTGCCGGATCGCTCCGGAGCGCGGCTTCAATCTCATTGCGAATCGCGTCAGGACGTGTTTCTACGATTGGCTCCGGACCAGTCGCACACGAAAGCACAAGAAGACTGACGACTGCAATCTCTATAATTCTGGAAAGGCTTGTATAACGTTGTCGGTCCACCAGCGGAACTCCTGTGTGTCTATGACTCCGTCTCCATTGAGGTCCCATTCGCGCACCGGCGTACTGCCACGTTGCTCGAAAAAGTCCGGTCTGCGGTCCCCGTTCGAGTCTACCGCCAGAGCTACCAGACGACCCTCCTGATACCCTTCGGCAATCTCAAAGTATCCATCGCCGTCAATATCCCGAACACCGTCGACCGGCATGCCTGAATCCGTCCGTACGAGGTGATCAAAGAGACCATCTCCATTCTCATCCCTCAGCACGTTGGCGATCTCACCACTCTCATAGTGCCTGCGTTCAAAAGTGGAGCCGTCCGATCGACGCGTATCTGAGCGCACTACGACGGTCAGCAGCTCATCGATTCCAACCGCGCGCACCTCTCGTAGTGATGTCGAGGAACCCACAACAAACGGATCAGTAGCATCGAGAGAAACCGCATCAAACCGCATTGCCCGCGGCCTCAAGACGAATGTTTCCGTCCCAATCTCTACGGGAACAACGACGCGATCGACAAACGGATAGTGACCGTACAGCAACTCCATTGGGTGCGGCTGATCTTGCAAGACGGCGGAACGGAGGGCGCCATCAGAGACGAGCACCTCTACATCGACCACGCCGTCCTGATCTGCATCGCGCAGCATGGAGACGATTTCTCCATCTTCCACCCTGACGCGCGTATCCCAGTAGTGATCACCGTTCTCGTCAAACGTGATCTCTCCAGAGAAGTCGGAGAGCCATCTCTCGATCGAACCGCCTGTCGTGAGTTCAACGAGCGCATCACCGGAAACGCTCTGCAGCGGTTCGAGAAACACATCGACGGACTCATCAGCGGCGGACTGAGCCACCACCGCGCGGCGAGCATCGAGCCACTCGGCCTCTGTCAGGTAGGATTGCGCCCACGCGACATCGCTCGCGGCGAGATCCCGCTGCATAAGCAGATATGCGGCGTCACGAAGATCAGGCACCCAGAGACCCGCCTCAAGCAGGTGCTCTGACCGGCTCCCGTTGGCCGCGTACCACTCGAGCATGGATCGGTCCTCTCGTGTCGGGATCGTCTGACGCTCGATCCGTCGCCATGCGAGCCGCTCTTCCGTTGGGAATCGATCCTGCATCTGCTGCTCGTGTCGATCAAGCAACGCCCATCTGGCCTCGCCTTGAAGGGCGAGAAGGCGCTGCCATTCCAGTGCGAGTCGATCGATCTCCGGTGTTTGTGGAGATGGCTCATAGGCGGAGACCGTCAGTGCACTCTCATGGTCGAGTGATCGATTGTAGAGCCCTGCGAGAAGCGCACGACCCGCCGTTTCGGAGACAGCAACCCAGGTCTGAAGATCTACCGAGCGCGCCGAAGCCTCAATCGCACTCCTGGTCGAAAATCGATCGACAGAGAGTACAAGCGCCCGCGCATACCAGAGATCGCTGGATTGCTCGTTGAACTCGAGGCCCGCCGAGATGAACTCAATCGCGCGAGCCGACTCGCCGTTCTCCAACTCTTGCAGTGCTGCCTCAAAGTAGAGAGCCCCGATCGATGCGTCTGCGTCCTGAGCCAGTGCGACAAAAGGCGAAATCGCGATGAGGGTGAGTGCAAGTATGCGCCTCATTCGTTCCCGCTAGAACCGTCCTCTTTGTCCCGCAAGTCCATCGAGTTCTTGGCCGGAGGGAATCCAAAAAGCTCCCTCACTTCGTCATCGACGAGCGTCTCTCGATCAACCAGTGCGTCAGTCAGCTCTTCAAGCTGATCCTTGTGCTCGGTGAGGATTGACTTGGCCTCGTCGAAACAATCGGACATGATCTTCTTGACCGCTGCATCGATCTCTCGAGCAGTCTCTTCCGAGTAATCGTGATGCCTTGCGATTTCTTTGCCAAGGAAGATCGGCTGATCCTCGGATCCAAAGGCGACCGGCCCAACATCGCTCATGCCCCATTGCGTCACCATCATCCGAGCGAGATTCGTCGCCATCTTCAGATCTGCCTGGACACCTGAGCTGGTCTGACCGTAGAACATCTCCTCAGCGATGAATCCACCGTACATAATCTTGATACGGTCTACTAGGTATCCCTTGCTATAGAACATGATGTCCTTCTCAGGAAGGCTGAAGGTCACGCCACCGGCCTGTCCGCGTGGCACCACAGTGACCTTGTTGAGGGGATCAGCATTCGGGAGGTAGTAGTGAAGGAGCGCATGTCCCGCTTCGTGTGCAGCGGTCATTCGCTTCTCTTCCGGAGTGACGGCCCGCGACTTCCGCGCTACGCCCATCATGATCTTGTCGCGCGCTTCCTCAAAGTCGTCCATCTGGACAAGCTCACGGTTGCGTCGTGCCGCGTACAAAGCCGCTTCATTTACGATGTTCGCTATGTCTGCGCCGGAACAACCAGGGGTTGCCCGAGCGATGCGGTGCAGATCGACGCGGGGAGAGAGCGGAACTTTTGAGCTGTGGATCTTCAGGATTGCCTCTCGCTCCTGAACATCAGGCATCGCTACGACAACCTGGCGGTCAAACCGCCCCGGCCGCAGCAACGCCGGGTCAAGAACATCTGCGCGGTTCGTTGCCGCAAGGATGATCACGCCGTCCTTCGTCTCAAACCCGTCCATCTCAACGAGCATCTGGTTGAGCGTCTGCTCGCGTTCGTCGTGACCACCGCCGTATCCGGCGCCTCGGGTCCGCCCAACAGCGTCCAACTCATCAATAAAGAGGATACACGGTGCATTCTTCCGGCCCTGCTCAAACAGGTCTCGAACGCGGCTGGCTCCAACACCAACAAACATCTCGACGAAATCCGAACCCGACATGTGAAAGAATGAGACGCCCGCTTCGCCGGCACACGCCTTCGCGAGTAGGGTCTTCCCAGTCCCAGGCATGCCCACGAGAAGCACACCCTTCGGGATCTTGGCGCCCATGCGGGTGAACTTGGCGGGATTCTTGAGAAACTCAACAACTTCCTGAAGCTCGTACTTCGCCTCGGCCTGACCCGCAACATCGGCGAACATCACGCGCTTGCCGTCGTCGGCGTACTTCTTTGCTCGACTCTTCCCAAAGCTAAACGCTCTGTTCCCGGTTCCCTGCACCTGGCGGAACATGAACCAGATGATAAAAATCCCAAAGACCCACGGGAAGAGATTCAGAAGGATCTGCCAGGCCGGAACGCTTCCAGCTTGGCCGCGAATGGGAACATTACCCTGACGCAGAATCTGCATCAGCTGATCATCGAAATAGGGGATTCGAGTCTGAAAGAAGGAGCCTTCGCCGGCAACACCGCGAAGCCGACCTCGAATCTCGTACTGATCAATGATCGTCACCGATTCGACCCGGTTCTGCTCAACGTAGTCGAGGAACATCGAATAGTCGATTTCGATTCCGCCCTGTCTGCCCGGCGAACTCAGAATGAGCACAAAAATGCCAAAGACGGCTATCAGCAGTATCAGTGCGAACCGATTGTTGCGGAAATTGAATTTGAATGACCCTGGGTCCTGATTGTTGCCCTGTTGGTCGTCACTCATAAAGCCTACTTCTACAAGGTTTTAAGTGCATCAGGATCGCTCCCGTGCCCCCCGAAGATACCTACATTCGATCCGGCGGACAATGACGGCCGAAACCGCAACAACCCTGACTTCAACGTCACATCGATCCCCCGACCGGAGATGATGTACCCCCCCTTTTTGGGAATTTCTCCCAACAAAGGCGCAAAAAAACGATGGCCCGGCCGATCGGAAGGGTCAAGGACGCCCAACTCCCCCAAGACCAGATAGAGAAGCTCGAGTCGACTCTCACGAGCAAGCGAGAAGAACGATTGAGAGTCCATTGCGATGGAATTGGTTGCTTTTTTTGATCCCGCGAGAACCAACATCGCCTCCTCGCATGCCTGGTCACGAAGCAATCTTGTCGCCTTGGCCAGATGAACAAGGTCATGCGAGAGCGCGGAATAGTGCCTCTCCAGGATCGGAAGGATCGCATGACGAACCCGATTGCGCCTGAAGCGCGTGTCCAGATTTGAGCGATCTTCTCTCCAGGCGTGTCCAAGCGTCCGTAGCGTGCGGACGAGGTCGCGACGAGTGGCGTCTATGAGTGGCCGGTAGACGCGGACGCCTCCGTCGATCACTCGCTCCTGCGGGATCCCTGCGAGCGTCGTCCCGATCGCGCCTGATAGAAGACGCATCAGAACTGTTTCAACTTGATCATCCCGCGTGTGTCCGGTCAGGATCGTCCGCGCTCCAACAGAGCGCGCAGCGCTCTCGAGAAATGCGTAACGACCACGCCGAAGGGAGTCCTCGGGCCCGCCGCCGGTATCTGAGCGGAACTCAGAGGCGTCTCCCACGAGAAGAGCCGTGCCTAAGCGATCAGCAAGATCGCCGACGACGGCAACATCTGCGTCATGGTCGGCGCTGTCGCGCGTACGGTGGATGTAGTGCGCGAGATAGAGTGGCTCTCCCGGATTGGCGGCATGCACAAGAACCGCCAATGCCGTGCTGTCAGACCCGCCCGACACCGCGGCAACGGCAGGAAAATAGTCGGCAGGTAACGCGAACTCCGAGCTATCCACGCCCACCCTGCGCGATCACCTGCTCGAGGGGCTCGCTCAGAAGCCGCTCGGCGACATCTGCCGCGGCAGCCAGACCGTGACTATAGGCCTCCATCTCGCCACTATCAGGCGCCGAAAGGACGTGATCAACGATGTCCGACGAGGCCTCAGGCCGGCCGACACCAACGTAGAGCCGTGCGAAATCGCCGCTTCCCAGTGCATTCATTATCGAGCTGATGCCGTTGTGCGCGCGATTACGGCCTGAGCGCTTGAGGCGTATCGAGCCGGGCGGAAGGTCCATGTTGTCACAGACAACTACGAGTCGCTCGATAGTCGCATCCAGCCGTCGCAAAGCGTCCGGGAAGATATCCCCAGATCGATTCATAAAGGTGAGCGGCTTCACAAGTGCCGCGCTATCAGTTCGTGCAAAGAGATAGGGACGCAGAAAGCGTTTACGGAATGTCACTCCGCGGCGATAGGCCAGCGAGTCGAGCACGTCGAACCCGGCGTTGTGCCGGGTTCCTGCAAAACGAGCCCCTGGGTTTCCAAGCCCAATGAGGAGAAGAGCCTACTCCTCCGCAGACTCCTCGGCTCCAGCCTCGGAATCTGCCGCTTCTTCGGCGCCTTCCTCGAGTT
>JANQQY010000330.1 GCA_028284845.1 Spirochaetales bacterium | reverse complement strand
AGATCGGAGTTTGAGAAGTGCTCCTCCTCGAACACTCCCTCGTCCGAAATATCGGCGTGTATCACGAGCGCACCTTTGAGGGTCTGCGAAAGCTCCTTGCATCGAGCGTAGTCGCGATCGACGATCTTGACGCTCCGCCTTCGGTCCTCTCGAAAGGCGCCCATCAGACGCTTTACGATCGTATTGTCGCGTTTCTGCCCTTCCAGAAGGTAGGATGCAACCATCTGGCCGATCTTGCCGCCCCCAACGATGACGATCCTCCGGAGATCGGTCTTCTTCTTGCCCAGGAGGTCGTAGAGCTCAGTGAACTCGTCTTCGGTGGCGACCACATAAAGAATGTCGCCGGGCCGGAGCACGGTGCGACCGGAGGGGATCACGAACTGGCTGTCGCGGAGCACAATCGCCACGAGGAAGGTGATGCTCGTTGAGGCCCCAATGTCGGTCAGGCTCCGATTCGCAAATGCCGAGCCGCTGTCGACCGTGATATGCCGCATCTGCACGCTCGAATGCTCAAAAAGCATGATGTCGCTCACGGCACCATGCTCTATCGTCCGGATGATGGCACGAGCGGCGACGATTTCAGGGTTGATGATGTAGTCGATACCCAGGAAGCCCTTCTCTCCAAGCTTCGTGGAGGAGTAGTCGACGTTCCGAACACGAGCGACCTTGTGAGGGACGGAGAACTCGTGCTCAACCAGCGCGCAGGCGATCATGTTCACCTCGTCGCTGTCGGTGACGGCAATAAAAAAGTCTGCCGAATCGGTCCCCGCCTCGCGAAGGGCGTCGATGCTGTTGCCCTCGCGGTTGATCACCATACAGTCGAGCCGATTCGCCGCGAGCCGCGCTCGTTCCGGATCCTGCTCGATCAGAACAACATCCTTCTTCTCGTCCACCAGCTGCTTGGCGATCTGCAGACCGACAGCGCCGGCCCCCACGATGACCACTTTCATGGCGGTAAGGGTACCGGCGCCCTATCTCGGTGTCAAAACCCGTTCCGGGTCGTTGGACGGGCTCAGTCGTCGTACGCGTCGGCCGGATCAACGTGTTTCTCAATCCACGCAGCCGACTTCTCGTACATCAAGGGCTTTTCAGCAGGCAGGGCACCGTTCATCACCGGTATCCACTCCGCCTGCGCTTCCATGATCTCGCGAGTCATCGCCCGGATCTGGTCGAGTGTTGCGGACATGCCGGTGAGCGGGTCCATCGCCATCGCATAAAAGACCTTCTCCGCGTCCCTGGTCTCGACCGCCTCTACGGCGAGCCGCTGAACCTCGATCTGCTTCTTGTTGATCGCGGCAAGGTGACTGGGAAGCTCTCCCACGAATGTAGGCTGGAGCCCGTTCTTGTCGACGAGGCAGGGCACCTCAACGATGCAGTCATCCGGAAGATTCTCGATCACACCGTTGTTGCGCACATTGCCGTAGACGACGGTGGGCTCGCCCGTCTCAATCGCATTGACGATCATCGAGCCGTACTCATGGCTGCGCTCGAGCGAGACCGGCTTCTCCCAGTTGGCCATCGCCTGCATTCGTTCGCGCCAGTCGGGTCGGTTGTAGAGCTCCTTGATGTAGCCGTGGCTTCCGTTCCAATCGGATCCGGAGGTGTCACAATACTTGGCAATTGTCTCCGCACTCTTCCGGAACCAGGGGTTGTATTCACTTCCGTGTCCGCTCGACTCGGTCACCGGGAAACCGAAGTGCTTCAGGTACTCCATGCGAGTCGAATCACCCTTCCAGATCTCCGGTTTCTCTGCGAGCGCGCGAATCTGTGGCAGGAGATCGTTGCCGTCCTGTTCGAACGAGAGATAGAAGGCCTGGTGATTGATTCCGGCGCAGATGTAGTTGACCGAATCAAGGTCGACGCCGAGTCGTTCGGACCACTGCTTCGCACCCCCCTGCACCGAGTGACAGAGGCCGACGAGGTTGAGCTCCGGCTCCGCCTCGAGCATGCCCCAGATCAGCATCGACATGGGATTGGTGTAATTGAGCACCCAGGCTCGCGGGCAGATCTTCATCACGTCGTGGGCGATCTCCTGCAACACCGGGAGTGTTCGCAGGCAGCGCATGATTCCACCGGGCGTGAGTGTGTCGCCAATGCACTGGTCAACGCCGTACTTCATCGCGATGTCGATCTCAGCCTCGATCGCCTCGTAGCCACCAACGAGGATACTCGTGATGACGTAGTCGGCGTCCTTGAGTGCCTCAAGACGATCGGTGTGGCTACTCACGGTCGCATCCGAGTAGCCGCCTTCCTTGAACATCCGATGAACGATCTTCTCCGCATACTCGAGTCGCTCGCCATCAACGTCCACGAGCGCAAAATGCGCCTTCTTGAAGGCATCGTAGGTAAGGATGTCCGCGGTCAGTCGGCTCGAGAAGACGAGACTACCGGCGCCAATGATCACAACTTTGGGCATGGTTCCTCCTGAGATTTGATAGAGAGTACCATCTTCGGGTGAAGTCCAACATTACAGTATGCGACTTCCCGGGTCGTTTTCGGTCTCTAGAATGATGTTATGCTGCTTTCTGGGGCAACGAGGTGTCCGGCACTACGAGCGCACGAAGGCGGTGGAGAGCCACGGCCAGTAGGTCACAACGAGCACAATCGCGAGTTGAAGCAGGAAGAAGGGGACAACGTTCCGATAGATCTTTGAGAGTGGCATCTCAAACCGGTAGGCCGCCAAAAAGAGATTCAAACCCACCGGCGGCGTGATAAATCCGATTCCCATGTTGGCGACAAAAATGATTCCAAGGTGCACGGGATCGATACCAAAGAGCCCACCCAGGGGGATGATCAACGGCGCGATCACGAGGATGGCGCTGAAGATGTCCATGAACATCCCTGCAAGCAGCAGAACGAGGTTCACCAAGAGCAGGAAGACAAAGCGGGAGGATATGGTATCTGCGACCCATGCGCTCAGGAGTGAGGGGATCTGAGTGTCGATGATGTAGTAGCTCAGTGCGCGCGCAAGGGCGAGGATCATCAGAACACCGCCAATAATCGTGAGCGCCTTTGATGCAACCGCGAAGAGTTCCTTGAACCGAATCTCGCGCCGGATCACGACCTCCACAAAGATCGTGTAGAGGACCGCGATGGCGGCGGTCTCCACAAGGGTAGCGATCCCCGCAAAGTACACCACGACGATGATCACCGGGAGCGCAATCTCGAGCGCCGACTCCCGCAGAGCCGCCCACGCCTCAGCCCAGGAGAATGCCACGGAGGGTATCTTTCTGCGGATGGCGACGACAACACCTACCGCTCCCATCGCAAGAACAAGGAGGAGACCGGGAAGGATACCGCCAAGGAAGAGATCAAAGATGCTCACCTGAGCGACCGATCCGTAGACGATGAGGGCGAGGCTCGGAGGGAAGAGGAGCCCGATGCTCCCGCTCCCGGTCAGAAGGCCCGTCGCAAAACGATCGTCGTGATGACCGCTCTCAACCAGGACGTAGTAGAGCAGCCCTCCCAGGGCGAGGATGGTAACGCCGGAGGCTCCGGTAAAGGTTGTGAAGAAGGTGCTCGCGAGGACGGCGGCGATGACAAGCCCTCCTGGAAGCCATCCGAAAAACGCGCGGAAGAGGCGGACCAGCCGCTCACCGGCCTTGCTCTCACTGAGAAAAAATCCGGCGAGCGTGAAGAGCGGAATCGCGGGGATCGACTCTCCGGTGAGCATCTCGTATCCCTCGTTCGCGACAACGGAGACCGACCCGCCAACACGGGCGAAGAGGAGGAAGGCAACACCCCCAAGAACGAGGAAGAGAGGCACTCCCAGGAAGGCGCCGAGCACGAGGAGAATGGCAAGCGGCACGGCGATGACCGGAGTCGCAATGTACCAGGCATTTACCAGCGCATCGACGATGGGTGGAATCTCCGAAGCGTACCAGTAGACGATCCCGGCCGCCGGTTCGACCCCCAAGAAGGTGCCAAGCAGGGCGCCTGCAACAACAAGTACCCTGGCGAGAGGCGTCCGTGGCGAGGCGGCCATAAATCGGATGGTCATAAAAAGGAAACCGATCGGCATGAGCGCGGCGAAGAGCTGAATAGGAACGACGCCGACCATTGATCCGGGCTCGAATCCCACGGCGACGAATCCCAGAGATGCCCAGAAGAATCCGAAGCCGAGCGCTGCGGAGAGGAAGCCGGTGATCGTGGAGGCAATATCCTTGCCACGATCAGGAAGGGCGTCGGCAGCGACTCGAATGGCGAGGTGTCGACCCTCTCGAGCCGTGATCATCCCGCCAAGGAAGGCCCCCATCAAGACGAGATGGTAGAGATAGCTATTGTATCCGGGGATACCTCCCCGGGTGATAAGCCGAACGACAACCTGGAGGAGCGGAAGCAGGGCGAGGAGGAGGAGGCTCGTTCCCGCAATAGCGGATTCGATTCGAGCTGTGAGCTTGGGCCGCTCGGTCATCAGCGGGCGTTGAACTCGTCGAGGAGCTCCCGCACTCGTGAGGTCATCTCCGGATCAAAGACGCTAAGAAGCTCCGCCTCAGACTCTGCAACGTAGTCCTTCCATGCTTGCTCGACCTCGGGCGTCGCCTCCGTGACGTTCAGTCCAAAGCGCTGCATCTGACGAAGGGCCTCTTCCTCAAGATCGAGAACCTCGCGGTCAATCTGATCAGCAACATTTCTCGCAGAGGAGAGGAGTTCCTCCTTTATGTTGTTCGGGATCCTCCGCCACGCGGCGTCGGAGATGACGATGGCACCAAGAAATGGTGCGACTCTGACACCAAGCATATTGGGTGCGAGCGCGAACCACTGAAACCCGGCGGCGACAAGCGGTGAGGTGTAGAAGGCGTCAGCGAGGCCGCTATTGAGTGAGGTGATCAGTTCGTTCTGGGTGACCGGGGTCGGACGGAAGCCCATGAGGCGAAATGCCTGTTGGAGTTCCTCGTCAGCGGGGTCTGAGGCAAGGCGGACCGACCTGAGGTCCTCCGGGTAGACGAGCTCCTGATTGCTGAAGAAGTGGACCCACCCCGCCCTGGACCACGCAAGGACGTGCAACCGATTCTCTTCAACTATCTCATTGAGTTCCGGTTCGAGATTCTCAATGACGTAGTCGAGTTCCTCCTCGGTGTCGATCAGAAAGGGCACACTCACGGAGAAGACCTCCGGCACAAACTGTTTGAGACCGGCACTCGTAAAGACAGCGGCCTGGAGCTGGCCAATGCGGATCTTTCGGAGCACATCGGACTCATCGCCGGCTATCGCATTGTGATAGACACGGACCCGCACTCTCCCGTTTGAAATCTCACGCCAATCAACCGCAAGCTGATTCAGGGCTGCGCCCCACGGCGAGGCTTCCGGCGCCACGCTTGCCAACTTGATCTCCTGTGCCGTCGAAGCCGTGCCAACGACGGCAATCAGAACGAGTACGAGCGCTCGGTTTCTCATCAAATCTCAGCTCCCCTCGACGTCCTCCACCGGTAGATCCAGCAGGAAGAAATCATCGATGTTCTCAAGGTACCAAGTTGCCTTGCGCTGAGTCAGAATATTGATGAGTTTTGCCGATGGGTACAGCTCGGGGTCAATGGCGAGGATCGCTTCCATGTAAGAGACAAAGGCCCCAACGTCCTGTTGTGGGATGAGGGTCGATTCGGCGTAGCTCATATAGGGCCCGGCGAGTCGGCCGTCGGCAAGTTCGAGCGCGCGCTCGTGATGGAAGGGGACCAAGGATCGGTCTCCGCCAAGGGTCTCAGGAAGGCCCGCGTAGAACTGTACGAGGAAGTCGTGGATCGCACCGTCGTTGAAGCTCTCGTCGAGTTCAAGGGCGCGAAGGATCATGGGCTTCACCTTGGGTACGGTGAAGCCGAGTTCGAGGTCAAAGGCGTCAAGTGCAAAGGCAGAGACCCATCCGGCGCTGATCCAGTAGAGGAAGGGTACGTCGTCTGCCTCCATCTGCTCGAGGTAGGGCAGGATCGCGTCGTGATCCCGATCTTGGACCGCGTCTCGGAATCCGGGATAACGCACCTCAAGACCACGAATCAGGTACTCGCGTCCTCTGAGGTAGAGAGCCTTCGCTCGGACCTGCATAGCCTGCTGCCGCTCCCACTCCTCAAAGCCCAGCATGCTGGCGGGTGTGGCGACAAAGGCGTTTCCGTACGAGATGAACCCGCTTCCCGTCGCGAGGAGAAGTGCTTCGTGCTCCGGTGCTTCCGCGAGGATGGTCTCGTAGAGCTTCAGCGCGAAGGGAAGCGCGTCGCCCACGAGCTCGGGATCGTCATCCTGAGTAAAGACGCTCGCTCCCCCGCCATCGCCGCCTGCCAGCGTATCCGCCAGCACGTTCACAGCGAGCTGATCAATCGCGCACCCGGCAAGGAACGCCATGACGACCACCAAACCCACGACTTGCAACCAGTACGAGCGTCTCATAGATGGCTCCGGAGTCTACGAGCAAGGAAGGCCGATGTCAATCTTGGGGTTGGCAATGGAGCTGGAAGTTCCCATCCTGGAAGGGATTACACTACTCGTCAACGGAGAGAATCAATCATCCGGAAGAGCGCGCGAGAGATTCTCGCAGATGCGCTGATAGATCAGGCTGTACTTCTCAATGCGCCTGAGCTTCCATCGAGCATCCGCGGCCCAGGGACTCGACCCGTGTTGCTGCACCACCACGAGGAAGTAG
>JANQQY010000325.1 GCA_028284845.1 Spirochaetales bacterium | reverse complement strand
AACGACGCCTGATACGCTTCGTCATGTACCGCTGCCAGATAGGTCCCGCGGCGCGTACCCATACCGTTCATCCTTTGATAGAACCGGCCAGCTGGGCGTTGATGAACAGCTTGTTGAAGAAGAGATAGAGCACAATGATCGGAATCAACGAGAAACAGAGCGCCGAATACACGAGCTGAAAGTTCGTCACGAATGTTCCAATCTTGGAAGCGATTAATGGTGCGAGCGTGTACCTCCGCGGGTTGAGAAACACAAACCCGTAAAGGAGTTCATTCCAGAAGCGCGGGGTCCGAATGGCAATGAACGCCGCCATTGCGGGCCGAGAGAGCGGGAGGACGATCCTGAAGAAGTACGTATGATGTGTCCCGCCCTCCATGATAACCGCTTCGTTTATGTCCTTTGGAATGGTACGGACGAACGTTGTGAACAGCAGTATGGGTAGTGCTCCGCCTTTCCAATTGTTGAGGATCAAAGCGAAGTAGCTGTTCTGAAGACCAAGACCTCGAGTGATGATGAGGTAGAGAGGTAAGAGAATCATGATTGGTGGGATGATTGTCTGAAGCAGATACGTTGAGTATACGATCCGGTGGTACCGTCTTGAGAACTTTGCCAACACTGAGGCCGTCGCGGTGGAGAGCAGCGCGCATCCGCCGACTCCGACGACGACCACAAAGATGGTCGCAAGCAACGATCGGAGATACTGCCGGTCCATCGCGATATTCAGCCATCCGCTGTAGTTGACATATGGCCGCAGGAACTCACGGAACTCCGTCTCGTCAATCTGATACTCCTCGGCGAATCGTCTCAGTGACCAGTTCGTCCTGACGAAGTCGTCAACGCCGTATCGTTCTCTCAGCGCTCTTGTAGAGAGGCCGTAGTTTTGAGCAAACGCCAGGATGGATGCATCAAGGTTGGCCTCTTCCTGCGGCGGAAGAGTTGCCCAGAACTGCGTGGCGAGTCGGGTTGGAACAAAGGTCCGGATTGCCAGAAAGTAGAACGGCACAAGGCTGATTAATGCGTAGAGAACCAGCAGCGCGTGAAGAATGAGTCGTGCCGCACTAATGCGAGGCTTTTTCCGGCGTCGACGAACCGCCAGGGTGCTCACGGCGCTTCCCATATCGCCTCCTACGTATCCAACTGGCGTCGGATCTGCTTTCTCAGGATCAGAATTCCGACGATCAGCAAGGGGACATAGACGATCAGATTGATGGCAACACCCTCAGAGAGTGCACCCGGTCTGGACTCGCCCGAACCACCGAAGCCAAACTTGAGGATCACTATCGACAGGAACTCTGCGTTTCGATTACTCGTCAGCCCACCCAGTCCGATCAGCTCATCGACCATGCCGAACGAACCGATCAGCGTGAATATCGTCACGACGAGCACACTCGACATGATCTGAGGTATGTAGATCCGAACGAGGCGCTGTACGTAGTTGGCACCATCAATGATTGCAGCTTCGATGGACTGTGCTGGAATGGTGAGCAATCCTGCCAGAATCAGCGCCATATTCTGTCCCGCATAGCGCCAACCCACAGCAAACGGAAGCATGAACATGACATCCGGCGATTGGATATCGATAGCGGATTCAAGGATTCCCAATCTCAGGAGAAGAAGGTTCAGGCTGCCTGTATCCTGCGAGAAGAGCATAGTGATGATCATTCCCAGCCCCACTCCAGAGATCATCAAGGGCAGGTAGACTATCACGAAGAACACCTGCTTCAAGAGCGTCTGAGCCAGCTCGTACATGACCAATGCAATGGGAACGGCAAACAGGAACGTGGTGAAGTAATTGACACCGGTAAACACCACGGTACGAAGCAACGCAGGTAAGAAGCTGTTGACGATTGGCGGGCGAAATACATTCACGAAATTCTGGAACCAGATGAACGATGTTTCGGTGTCCAGATAGTCTACCTTGTCGGTGAAGACTATGGGGATCGATACCACGAACGGGAGAAGCGTCAACCCAACAAAGAGCAGAAGCTGAGGGGTCAGGTAGAGAAGCTCGGTAAGGAGGTCTGCCCTTCCGAGTTTCGACCTTTTCACGCCGAGGCGTCCCAATTCTTACCGTTTGGATGAACATACGCTTTGACGTCTTGGCAATCTCGCAGATTCCGAAAAGCCGCGTCCCAATCCTCCAACTCGTACCGCCCCGTAATCAAGGAATCCAAGTCAAATACTCCCCTGGAGATGAGGTCAACGGCGCGTTCCCAGCTCTCTCCGCCATTCCAGCTCCAGGCGCCATTGATGTTCAGCTGGTAGAGCGAAACTGGATCCAGATCGAGCGTTATCTTGCGTCCCCAAAGACTTATCATCGATATAGTCCCGTTCCCACCAGGTCCCTCGGGCGACCTCCGGGCGCAATCGATGGCGTGCTGAACACCGGCTTCCGACGCAGAGCACTCGAGGACAAAGTCTGCTCCCTTCCCGTCGGTTAGTTCCATGATCTCTTTTGCGGGGTCATCTTCCGAATGAAGTATGTAGTCGGCACCGACTTTCTTCCCGATACCCAGCCGGTACTCGTCCTTATCACGGAGTCCGATCAGTGCAACTTTGCGAGCACCCCGGTGCTTCGCAAACTGTACCCCCAGGAGGCCCATTGGTCCCGGACCCACGACAACGACAAAATCGCCTGCCTTGACGTTATTGCGCTCTTGCATGCAGTGGAGTATTGCCACTACGGGCTCAGTGAAACACGCATGGTCCAGGGAAACCGTGGAGGGATAGGTGTAGACCTGAGCCTCCGGCACGGCCATGTACGGCGCGTAGGAACCATCCCGAGTCACGCCAAGCCAACCCGACGACGTCTCGATGTCGGACACGATCTGATCACCCTTTTTGATCCGAGTCACATCCGCGCCCACCTCCGCGGCTATGCCCGAGTACTCATGTCCAAGCGTCACAGGAGCTTTGTAGAAATGCTGATCGTCTTGAATCAGTAAATCGCTCCCACACACTCCGGTTGCCCAGACCTTCATGAGAACTTCATCGCTCTTGATTTCCGGGATCGGAACCTCTTCAAGTGAAACGTTACCGACACCCGAGCCTGTCTTTCGTAGAGCCTTCATGCTGCAGCTAACCTCATCAAGAGAAACTAAAATATGTACGTATTTTAGTTTTCAACCCACCGCCTGTCAACAAGAAAGGTAGATATTTTGCTCAATTTTAGTATCAAGCAATGTATTCAAGTGATTTAACTGGAATTGGTGACTGGTCAGCTTATTGTTGTCTCATTCGAGTCGGTTATCCGGGCGTACCATTCTGAATCGGCTGGTCTGATCCAGCCTCCGTGAGGTGTCACGTCTATGAGAAGAGTCAAGCAGCTTGGAGGGAGAGGCGATTGATTTCTTTGAGCTTGCGATCAAAGAGCGCCATGTTCGCATTTCGGTAGATCTCCTTGTTCTTGAGGATGTAGAAAATGGCAACGATGGTCTTTCGCACAATGGCGGCGCGGACTTTGCAGACCTGTTTGCCGCGGCGTTTGCGAGCGAGGTAATCGGCGAATGCAGGGGTGTTGCCGATCACGTGCTGGAGAGCTTGGAGTAAGGACCGATAGGTCCTTTTGCGGCCGCGGCGAGAGAGTCCTCCGATGTGCATCCTCCGCCCCGAAGCATCAACAGTGGGAGCAGCACAGAGATAGGCTGAGAGCTTCTCCGCAGAGCTGAAGCGGCTGATGTCGCCGATTTCGGCCATGATCGCTGCGGCGAATAGGGCTCAGAATCCGAAAAGAAGTGTACGTTTCTGGCTGCACGACGGGCACAGGTAGAAGCCCTTGCAGCTGAATGGTCTGAAATATTCATGCCCGCATTCTGGGTTCGTGCCCGGATTCGAGCTACACCCTGCAGATAGTCCCGGCAATCGCAGAATCTACGTCCCACGTGCTCGATTCGTTCAGAGCGAAATCGTCCGTACTTCTTTGCGTATCGATCCTCGTAGTACTGATCACAGAAGTCGTCGAAGTGACGAGTAAAGATCTCATCGAGCTGATTCCGGCCGCGCGGAACATACCGAGAGCGTGCAAGCTGTTCAACGGCGGTTGAGACTGCCACAATACACAGCACCGCGGAATTCTCGTTGTTGATTCACTGCCAGGTTGATCCCGTTCGCAGCGCCCCTCCCGGTCTGAACGAGTCCTCTGTGAACTGAACCGTCCCGCCCACTGTCGTCGTGACTGCCGACGACCTGATCGACCTCTGCCCTCGCTGCCACCTCCACCCCCATCTCGTTCGCAATCTCGAGCCAATGTGGCTCCGGCCGCCCCTACCGACCTCCTCATCGCCGCCGGCGCGCGCATCGAAGGAGCCCATAGCCCGGTTTCGTGCGACCCGCTCCTTCGGATTCGGCCCAATCCCTGCGTCCCGCCGGTTGTGCCACGTTCACTTTTGCTATCAGTTGGCATCACGCAGCCACGTCGGCGTCCTGCCTCCTTTGGCTGGAGTAGTTCGGTCACGGATGACCGAACCGCCAGAGAAGAGGCGGAATGGCCGTCCGTTCCTCTCTTGTATCATCCCCCCGCTGGAGGATCTGGCTTTCTGGTGTGGTGTTCACGGCTTTGCGGGATGCCCTGCGCCCGATGACAGGCCAACCTCATCGTCGGTATCATTGTGGGAGAGGCGATAGCGATGTTCGACCGAGTAACAGCTGATCCCGGGCAAATGGGCGGTGTTCCTTGTATCCGTGGACTGAGAATCCCGGTGTCCACAATCGTTGGGATGATCGCAGACGGGATATCCTCATCCGAGATCCTGGACGCGTACCTCACGAAGGATCGGGAGATCGAACTGACCCATTCCTGATGAAACTGCTGATTGACAACGCGCTTTCGCCGCAGATCGCCTTAGTGCTGCGCGAAAGCGGCTATGATGCGATCCATGTACGGGACATCAGCCTCCACGCAGTCCCTGACGAACTGGTGTTTGCCGAGGCCGAGTGTAGTGAACGCGTGATCGTCTCGGCAGATACCGACTTCGGAGCGCTCCTCGCTCTTCGCGAGTCTGCAAGCCCGTCATTCATCCTATTCCAAAAGACGAACGGCGTCCGACCATTTGTGATCGCATCGCAGCTCCTTGATCTCTGACCACAGTACCGGCAGGAGATCGAATCGGGATGCATCCTGACAGTGACGTACGAACTTGTGCGAATCCGTCGACTACCGATTCTGTAACCCGCCCCCATTCGCCATCCGATGCGGTGAGGCGGTGAACTCCGCCGCAGAATAACGCTTTCCCCTGCATCACGGTAGGTGTGACCGACGTGGCGCCCTTGCCCGTCACACCCGCTCCCAGCGTCCCTGTGCCACGCGCGTCCATACGCTACAATACCCCATGCAGCGACCCAACATTCTCTGGATCTGCACGGATCAGCAACGCTTTGACACCATCCGGTCGAACGGCAATCCCCACATCCGCACACCGAACCTTGATCGGCTTGCCGCGAGTGGGACGCTCTTCGATCGAGCCTACTGCCAGGCCCCAATCTGCACGCCGAGTCGCGCAAGCTTCCTGACGGGTATGTACGCCAGCAGCGTCCACGGCTGCATGAACGGGAACGATCGGTGGGCGGAGGCTGCACCGCTTCTTCCTGCGATTCTTCGTAACGAAGGCTACACCTGTGGTCTGGCAGGCAAGTTCCATCTCGCCGGCGCGCAGGGGAGGGTGGAGCCCAGGCCGGCAGACGATGGCTACTCATTCTTCAGCTGGAGCCATCACCCGCAGGACGACTGGGAAGAGGGCCACGACTATGCGGATTGGGTTCGGGCGCAGGGCGAAGACCCATCGGAACTCTACGAGAGGCTCGGCGCCTTCCCAACTGAGCTTCACCAGACGACCTGGTGCACCAACGAGGCAATGCGATTTATCGATCGGGCAGAGTCCGACGCGACGCTCCACGGCCGCACGAGCGACCGTTCTGGCGCGAACGAGTCCGCCGATCGTCCCTGGTTCATGAGCATCAACTACTTCGATCCGCACGCGCCCTTTGATCCCCCGCACGAGTACCTGGAGCGTTGCGACGCAGATTTGATGCCCGGCCCTCACTTCCGCGAGAGTGATCTGGCAGCCCAGGAGGCTCTAGCCGGCGTCGACTTCCAGACTGCTCCTCGGCACCCGGACGAGTTTAACGCAAAGCAAACCCAGGCGGCCTACTATGCGATGATCTAACTGATCGATGACAACGTCGGCCGGCTGCTCGACCTCCTGGAGGAGCGTGGCCTCCGCGAGAACACGCTGGTGATCTTTATGAGTGATCACGGGGAGAGCCTTGGCGATCACGGTCTGCTTCTCAAAGGCTGCCGCTTCTACGAGGGACTCGTCCGGGTACCGCTGATCCTCTCCTGGCCGGGAGGCTCCATCGCACAAGGCGTGACGCGTCGCGCTCTTGTCGAACTCACCGATCTCGCACCGACTATCCTCGCCGCTGCGGGGCTCGACGTTCCGGACCATATGGTCGGCTCGTCGCTGATTCCCATCCTCACTGATCCCAACCGCATCGACCACCACCGGGAGACGGCCCGATCGGAGTACTACAGCACATTGAGCAAGGCTGCTCCCGGTCGTGAGTTCGAGGGCAGCTATGGCACGATGATTCGGGATGATCGGTACAAGCTCGTTACCTACCACGGTCACGACCAGGGCGAACTCTTTGACCTCGAGTCGGATCCATGGGAGCATCAGAACCTGTGGGACGATCCGCGCTTTGCCGACGTTCGCTTTCGTCTCCTCAAGCTCTCCTTCGATCAGACAGCGTACGCGGTCGACCTGGGGCCTCTGCAGACGACCTACTACTAGCGGTCGATCATCGCCCGCATCCGCTCGGCGGCCTCACGACGTGGGAGTGAGCGGTCAAAGAGGCTTGAGGTGCCGGCGACGTAGAGGTCGGCGCCGGCCTCCTTCATCTTAGGGATGTTCTCCCAGCTGACGTTGCCGTCTACCTCAATAAGGAACGAGGCCCCCATGCGTTCACGGGCCGCCGCGAGCCACTCGACCGACCGTAGCGTCCACGGCACCAGTTTCTGCCCGGCGTAACCGGGGTTCACCGTCATGACCAGGACGATTTCGGCACGTTCCAGAAGGTACTCGAAGGCATCGGGCTTCTGTGCCGGGTCGATCGCGATCCCTGCGGAGATGCCGTCGATGGACAGCGCCTTGTCGAGGGTGCGCGCGGGATGCCAGGTCGTTTCGGGGTGGAAGGTGATGAGGTCGCGCGATGCGTCGGTTCGACCCTCTCGGCGAATGGCCTCTGCGAAGACGGGGATCCATTGATCTGGCTGGTCGACCATCAGATGAACGTCAAAGGGACCGTCACAGTGCGAGGCGAGGAGCCGTGCGAGATCGGTGCCCAGGGTCAGATTCGGCACGTAGTGGCCGTCCATGATGTCGAGATGCAGATAGTCGATTCCAAGCGCGAGGAGCTCATCGATCTCATCCCCAAGGCGAAGCTGATCCGCGCACATGAGCGATGCGGAGATCTTGCCGCTCATGATGACGCCGAGCCCGGCTGTGGGTGAACGACCGCCTTGAAGGCGGTGTGGCCCTCATGAAAGGCATAGGCTTCCGCGATCGACTCGATTCCAAAGGTCTTGGAGATGTAGCGCTCCCCGTGGACAACCCCCGTCGCAAGAAAGCGGACCGCCTCCTTGTGGTGTGCGGGATCGCTGCCGTGGGTCCCCATCACGAAGCACTCCTTGTAGTGGATGATGTTCGAGTCAATCTCGAGGTTCGGCTCACCACGGAGACCTCCAAAGAGGTTGACGTACCCAAGGTGGCCGACCATTTCGATCGCCTGCCTGTGGGCGACGACGTTTCCTGAGGTGGTCATGACCATATCGACTCCTCGCCCTCCGGTTGCATTCAGGACTGCCTCAACGGGGTCCTCATCAAGCGTACATATAAAGTGCGCGTTAGGAGCGAAGTCTCGCGCCGCATCGAGGCGTGCCCGTGACCTCTGGATCGCGAAGATCTGTGAGGCTCCGTATCCTTTCGCGAGCTCGAGTGTCATGCAGCCAAGGGGCCCCAGCCCGATCACTGCGATGCTCTTGCCGCGACCGAAGTTGCCAAAGTCGAGACCCTTGATGACGCAGGCGAGGGGTTCCGCGAGTGCCGCCTGGTCGTACTCGAGGGAGTCTGGGATGTGGGAGACCGGTCCGAATTCGAGCATGCGCTGATTGAGAAGCATAAACTCCGCGAACCCGCCGTCGAACTCGTGACCGGAGGCGTAGTCGATGTAGCTGTCTTTGTCACGAACGTTGGTGTTCCAGACTCCCGGCACGTCCGCGCCCACCGCCACGCGATCTCCACGAGAGACCGCCTCTACCCCGTCGCCTACAGCCACCACTTCGCCGGCGATCTCGTGCCCTACGATAACGGGGTAGGTGAGCCTCGCATTGCCGTACCGGTAGATCTTGATATCGGAGCCGCAGACCGAGCAGGCATGAACCTTCAGCAGCGCCTCTCCGGGGCCCGGCTTCGGTATGGGCGCATCACGGACTTCGATTCGCTCCACGCCGTCCATAAAGACTGCTCGCATCGTTTCGCTCATAGCGCTACCTCCACATTCACTCCCTCGGACGCCAGTCGATCGGCGAGCTCGCCGGTCGGGGCGGCATCTGTCACAAGCCGATCGATCTGATCAAGGCCGCAGACCCGGATCGTTCCCCTGACATCAAACTTCGAGCGGTCGGCCAGCAGAACGCATCTGCTTGCGAGCCGGGCCACCGCCCGTTCGAGTCGCGTCAATCGTTCATCTGAGTTCCAGACCCCGGTCGTGTCGACACCCTGCGCACCAAGAAAGGCGATATCGACCGGGTAGTCGGAGACGACCGAGCTCTCTCCGTAACTCACGATGACCTCGCTCCGCCGGTCGATTGAGCCGCCTGTAAGGATCACCTCGGCTTCGCCGACACCCAGGCACTCCCGTGCCACGGCAAACGAGTTGGTCACGATTCGCAAGCGAAGCGAGTTCAAACGGCCGGCGAGTGCGAGGGTTGTTGAGCCGGCATCGATGAAGACCGTATCCCCCTCGCGAACCTGGAGCGCGGCGCGTTCGGCAATTCGGTGTTTGGCCTCTTCGCGTATCGCTCGGCGACCGGCAAGGGGTTCGCTGCCAAGCGTATTCCCCGCCTTCTCATTGGTTCCGCGAACACCGCCACGGTAGCGTGAGACTGCGCCGGCTGACTCGAGTTCTGCAAAGTCGCGCCTCGTGGTCGCCTCGCTTGCGCCGGTGAGTTCCATCGCATCTCGCATCTCGAGGAACTGGGTTCTCGCGAGCGCTGTGAGAATGACGTGACGCCGCTTCTCGCCTACCACCAGATCATCCTACACACCCAGTCCGATGCGGTCAATCAAAAACCATCAGATTCAATCACTTTGTAATCGAAGCGATCGAAAAAGACGATTAGTGATTGACGATGGAGGAGGTGAGCGGCTACAGTGTTCACGTGAGCGAGATCATGAGATCGCTGGTCCTTGAGAAGAATGGTCGATTTGCCATGCACGAGCGGCCCGTCCCAAGAGCCATATCCCGCGAGCCTGTCCTCGTCCGAGTCGCCTACGCGGGCGTCTGCGGATCAGACATCCCGCGGGCCTTTGAGTCCGGTGCCTATCACTATCCGCTCGTACTTGGTCACGAGTTTTCCGGCACCGTGGAGGTGAGTCCGCCGGAATCCGGTTTTGCTCCCGGCGATCGCGTCACTGCCTTTCCGCTCCTTCCCGACATGAGCGACACTCTCAACCAGATTGGGGAGTACGCGCTCAGCACCGGGTACGACTACTACGGCTCCCGTCGCGACGGCGCCTTTCAGGAGTACCTCACGTTTCCCGCCTCTTCGCTCTTTCTCGTGCCTGACCATGTTTCTCTGATGGAGGCGGCGATGACCGAACCGTGCGCCGTGGCCTATCACGCAGCCGACCGCCCTGACCTGAAGGCGGGTGCTCGGGCGGCCGTCTTTGGCGGTGGTCCGATTGGGCTGATGACCGCCCAGTGGCTGCGCATTCGCGGGTGCGATGAAGTCTTCGTCAGCGAGGTCGACGAGCGGAAGCGCGAGTTGGCTGCGCGGCTTGGCCTTCTGCCGGTCGACGCGACTGGGGATCCTGTCGCGGAAATCAAGGAGAGAACCAACGGCGGTGCAGAGGTGACGATCGATGCGTGCGGCCTCCCCATTACGATCCGTCAGGCGCTTGCAGCCGCTGCGGTGTTTGGTCACGTCGTCTTCCTTGGAAACATCCACGGGCAGCTCTCACTCGAGGAGGCCGAGTTCTCCGCAATCCTTCGCCGTGAACTCGTGATGTACGGTACCTGGAACAGCAAGGTTACGCCGCGGGGCGGTGACGAGTGGACGCGAGTGCTACGCGCCATGGGCGCCTCCCTTCGCGTTCGCGAGCTCATCAGCCACGTTGTGGAACTTGAGGATGCCGCGACGGTCCTTGCGGCGATGCACGCCCGAACCGAGTGGTTTAACAAGGTGCTTCTCCGTGCCGATCG
>JANQQY010000295.1 GCA_028284845.1 Spirochaetales bacterium | reverse complement strand
CTTTTATTGCATTCAGGATAGGCACATGCTACGATCTGCCGAGTGAAGTCAGCGCTCCGACTACTTGTTCGTTTCTTCATGTGGTTCGGTTTGATCCTGCTTCTTTCGGTATCGCTGACTCTCGCGCACCGGTATGTTACCGGTTTCGATCCCGCCGGAGCAACGGCGACTGCGCCACTCCTGGTACGTCTGATAAGCGCAGTTGCGATTGGCGTGCTTCCGTCATCTCTCCTTGCCGCAGCCATCACCCATTTCTCCGCCGCCCGTTCAATGAAGTATCAGATTGCCGGCCCTCTCGTAGTCGCTCTCTGTCTTGCATCGGCTCTTTTCGGCGGGGCTCTGCTCCTTTCGTCCGAGCCGGTTCAGCAGATACCTCAGAGTGCAGCGCTACCGGAGGGGAGACTTGTCCGGATCGGCTCTCTCCGGTTCTTTGCTGTCGGGAGGGAAGGACTCATCGTCTCTCCACTTCTGGTTGAAGAGATTGGGATGACCGGCGGAGCGGGATTTACGGTCAGACCTCAAGCTGTTCTTGATCCGCGGGATGGGTCCCTGGTGGTTCCCGGTCTGCCTGAGGAGACGATCGATGTACGACAGCTGGACAACTCGTTCGGAGCGATGGCTCGCACACCCGACCTCCTCGTTGGCTTGGTAGCAGATATCGCCGGACTCTCTCGCGCCGTCCGGCTCGTTCCCGGCAATCGTGGCTCTGCACTGGCAAATCTTGGAGCCCTTGCACTCTTTGGCGTAAGCCTCTGGTCGCTTGCTCGCCTGACAAAGTGGCCGCTCTTTAACATGCTCTTTGTCCTTGCCGCACTCCGATTTGCTCTCTGGATCGTCCCGGCGATCCAGTCCGGCTCGCTCCGCGACATCTTCCTTGGCGTCTTTTCCGCCGGTCAACTTCCGCTTGCATCCGCGGCTGCGATCGCCATTGTCGCGGTTGCCTTCCTCGCCATTCTTGTATTCCTACCGCCGCTGGCCGAGTGGCGCCGCGAGGTCCTTGGTGAGTAACGCCTGGCGAAACCTCATCCTGTCGTCACTGATTTGCCATCTTGTCGCCTTTGGCATCGTGCTCCTGAACTCGGTCTTTGCGTTCTCGACCTTGGAGGTGATCAGCCAGTTCTACTGGGAGTGGGTCTTGGCGAGGACGTGGCGGTTCTACCTTACACTTCTGCCCGTCTCGCAGGCGTGGGCCGTGATGATCGTGTTTGGCCTGATCGTACCGATGGGCGCGACATCGACAGGTGGCACGAGCTTCGAACGCTTTGGTTCTTCGATCATCGTTTTGCTGGTCTTTGCAATGATCTTTGCCGTCGTCTACCTCATAGGGTTTCCCGCCTCCGTGCGCGCCGGTGATGAGATTGAGTTCACGTCGTCGATGGCGCAGACCAGACGCGATGCGGCCGAACGAGAGGCGAGTCAGCAGAACTATTCACGAGCCGTGGCCGAGCTGGAACAGTACGTGGCACTGGTTGGATCGAGCGACGAGCTCGAGGAGGAGCTGCGCGATTTGCGTGAGCTTGCCCGAGTCGATGCTGCGCGTGTCGCTGATGTCACCGCTGACTCGGATTCCGTCGCGTCGCGAACTGCGACTGCGTCTGAGCTGATCG